>JASFZK010000001.1:0-43323 GCA_045267845.1 Bacteroidota bacterium
GCCATCGCCGAATTCCCAATACCACTCTTCTATGTTGGGGCTGCCTGTTCCTATGAACGTAATGGCGTTGCCGTGACAGGTTACGCTGTCGCTCATGGTGAAGCTTACATCGGGAACGGGGTTTACTGTTAATATCTTGGTTAGGGTGTTGGCGCAGCCTAGGGTGTCGATTATGTCTAGGGTTACGGTGTAGTCGCCAGCGACAGTGTAGAGGTTATCGGCGTATTGGGTGAGGGCTGTGTTGCCGTCGCCAAAGTTCCAGTGCCAGGTGTCGATGAAGTAGCCGGACTCGCCATAGAAATGGGTGGTGTCGCCTAAACATGTTGGGTCGGGACTGACAGTATAGAATATGTCAGGTAGTGGGGGTACGATTACTGGGAGCACGATGGAATCGGTGCAGATGAATCCACTGGAATCAGCCACAACAAGTAGTGTTACATTGTAGGTAGCTCCTCCAGGGGTTGTGGAACTTGGATACTGATGGTATGTGGGTTCTAAATAATCGGTTGTATCCAAAGGACTGCCATCTCCATAATTCCAAATTCCTTGTACAATATTATATCCGGGGGCACTGGTGGATAAATTAGTGAAAAGGATGGAATCGCAAATAACGCTTTCGTATGAAAAATCTGCTATTGGTGGTTGGGCGATGGTAAGGGTTTGTATGGTTGTTTCGCTGCAGCCATTTACATCTGTTACAGTTAACAATACCTGTATATATCCCCATGTATTATACACATGTGAAGTGGTCTGCCCTACCCCACTTTGTCCATCACCAAAATCCCAATTCCATGTGTCTATATTAGAGGTACCGGTTCCTAAAAAGTTAACTTGTGTATTGACACAGGCATTGGTCATGTTGATAGTAAAATCAACATATGGGAGGTCAAATACTGTAATATCGTGTGTTGAAGAATCAGAACAACCATTGATATCGGTATAATGATAAATAATTGTAAAATCACCAAATGCATTGTACTGGTGTGTTGGGTCAGGTAAATTAGTTGTTACCCCATCACCAAAATCCCACATCCAATCAGATAAATTTGCTGTGCCTATGGATGTAAAAGCTACTATTTCGCCAAAGCAAATTGAATCACTGGTGTTAATTGTAAAATCTTTATCAATTTTAGGACGTACTGTTAGGTTGGTCACAATTACACTATCACAACCATAATTAACAGTCAGTAAAGTATCATAATATGTACCTGAAGTATATTGCCATGTTCCTTGTACAAAAACTGAATCGTAATAACATACAGTTATATCAACAGGCATTTCGTAAGCAGGTCTGATTGTAAGAACCATATCATCAATGGAATCGCAATTAATAATATTTGCTGCTACCATTGTTAAGGTTACTGGGCCTATTTCGTTTGATCCCGGTATATAGATGGGATGCTCAACATTGGGATTAACAAAACTCCCAGTACCACTTGTTACCCAATATATTGTTGCATAGTTGGTAGCAAAGGATGAATCAGTTGAGTTTGCAAAATCGTAAGGAACACCAAAGCAGGAGTTTTCATCAGAACCTGCTTGTGCATATGCTCCTGGAATAACAATTAGCTCCATTGTTGATGTGTCATTTTCACATGGGGCTATACCGTAACCAACCATCGTCATTATTAAAGTATCGTTTTGAATCGCTCCCTCTGATGGATGAGGAAAATATGTTGGTCTCATTAGCGTATAATCATCAAAATAGCCAAATCCATTAGTAGACCAAGCAATTGAGTCAAATGCATCAGCGGTTGGAAGTATTGTTGAGTGATTAAGATTGAAATATACATCCTGGCATGTTGCTTCATTGGATCCTGCATCCACATCACAAGTACCAACAATAACTAATTGCTTTATTAACTGCTCTGAACATACGTTAAGTTGCACATCAACAGTATCAGGTTGTGTATAGACATGCGATTCATTATGTCCGAAACCAGATGCTGAGCCATCTCCAAAATCCCAATTCCAATCTGTAAAAGTAACAAGCCCATCTGTTCCTGTGAATACTACAGGATTATTTTGGCAACTTGGACTCTGTACGACATCGAAGTCAATTGTTACATACTGTACTACTCGTTGAAGGATAGTTGTATCTACACAACCATTGCTATTTTGAAATATTGATAATATATTATATGTTTGAGAATTAGGATCTGAAAATATATGGTTTACATTTTGACCAATGCCAGTATTCCCATCACCAAACTTCCAGCTCCATAATGATATATCACCAGTTATATTTGTAGCATCAAAGTTTATTAATTCACCCATACAACTTGTATCGTTGGGGGCTATTGTGAAACTAGATTCGGGTAGTGATTGTATATGAACTTGTTTAAACTGAGTTTCTGTACAGCTATTATCATTTAATAAGTTAAGACTAATGACATAATCACCTGGTGTGACATAAGTATGTGTTGGATTTTGTAAAGTACTAACATTTCCATCTCCAAAATCCCAGTTCCATTCGGTTATAGAAGTACCCGCTATGTCGAATCCAACTAAAGCTAATGGTAGCTCAGCACAAATTGTATCATTTGGTAATATATTAAAGTCAGGTTCAGGTAGTGGATTAACTTGAACGGGCAGGGAAACAGAATCTGCACATGTATTATTATCAGTAACTAGTAGCTGGACATTATAGTTACCAGAAGTTGAAAAACTATACTGTGGATTTTGTTGTGTGCTAATATTTCCATCATCAAAATCCCACCCCCATGACTGGATATTTGAGGTACTATTATCAGTAAATGATATTAATTCGTTCACACATAATGAATCGCTAGGTAAATATGAATAATCAGCAAAAGGCAATGAATTTATTAAGATGGAATTTGAGCTTGTATCCGAACATCCATCTGAACTTATTACTGTAAGACTAACTGTAAAATTACCAGAAGACGAATAAGTATGTGATACATTTTGCCCATTTATTAATCCTGAGCCATCATTAAAATCCCATATCCAATTTGTAATATTTGTTGTGCTACTACCTTCAAACAATAGAGGGCTACCTACACATCCAACAGAACTGGGAAGTACATTAATTTGAGATACCGGTTTCTCACCTACTGAAAGTATCATTGATGATGTATCATTTGGACAATCGCCAGAGCTATAGGCAATTAACGATAAAGTGATATTACCTAATTCACCAATTCCGAGAGTGTAAATTGGGTACAGCTGTGTTGAGTTACTGAATGTGCCATTTCCTCCAAACCATAGAATAGAATCATTATTTGTAGCTAAAGGTAGTACGGCACAAGTTGAAAAATCGAATTGTTCATATTGACAAATTGACTCGTTTGATCCTGCAAATGATGTTGCAGATGGAAAAAATGCCAATTCAATTGTATCATAAGATACACAATGTGCATAACTTGCCTCAACATTGTAAGTACCACTTGTATTTGCAATGATTGACTGAGTTGTTTCACCTGTATTCCATAAGTAGTAAATAAATCCTATGCCAGCATCCAAATTAACAGAACTGCCAGAACATATGGTTGTGTCGTTCCCAAGTATTACGTTATTTCTGAAAAATGAGACTAATATTGTATCACCTCCTATACATCCGTTTGCATCTGTTACATTAACCCAATAAGTTCCATTATCATAAACAGTAAGGGTTGAATTGGTACTACCATCTTGCCATAGGTAGTTTGCATAAATATTACCTGCATTTAAGGTTACTGAAGACTGAAAACAGTAAATGGAATCGTTACCAAGAAAAATATCAAAAGGTGGTGTTTCATTTACAACAATACTATCAGTTGAACTACAACCATTGCTATTTGTAACAGCTACCCAATAAGTACCAGGTTGAGTTACTGTATAGGTCTGATTTATTGAATTATCCTGCCATACATATGAAGAGAAGCCTGATCCGGCATCCAATAATAGATTAGCTGCACCACATATGGTAGTATCATTACCAATATTTATTTGTGGTATATCAAAAATGGTAACATCCACCGAAGACAACTGTGTTGACCCGTCAGTTAATATAATAGTTGCAGTAACATTGTATGTACCTGTACTTGTGAAAATATGATAAGGCTGGAGTGCCGTAGAAGTATTATTTGATCCGGATGCTGGATCTCCAAAATCCCATGTAACTGAACTAATTGGGTCCGAAATTGAAATGTCAAAATATGTTGTATCTCCAAAACATACGTTTTGATAGTTAATACTTGCCGAAAAATAACTTTGGAAAAAAGTTGGTAACCCCATTTTGCCCACCATACCATCAAGATATATTGCATTTGAAACATAATTGCAAGCATCCCCTAGTTCATTAGGGCTATTAATTACATCCAGATAATCACCAAGATAGGTTGTACGGTATATTTTTTGATCAGGACCAAGTTGCAAGGCACCTGCTGGTTCTACATAAGAGCCAGAAATTATTGTTGCTGAGTTAATTATATCAGTAGGAGATCCAGCCATAAGGTCGAATTGTACTATTTCATCACCTGCACCAATATATAGTCTTGAGTCATCTGGAGAGAACTCTACTCCATAAGGTTCAATATAGCCGGTTATAGATATTGGATTAGAAACCAGACCTGTACTATTGTCAAAGTCAAATATCTCAATCAAACTCATTGGCCCATAAAGTGTACATGCAATATAATTAGCATTTGTTGATGCCTTTAAATATCCAATAAAGTTCATATCAGGTAAATCATGTACAGACCCAACATTGCTTACAACTGGAGTATTACTTACTCCTGAAGAAGAAATTAGAAATGAGCAAAAAGCATTTGTTTCCCTTTCGTGCGTAATAACCCAAATATCTTGTCCATTTGCATGTGCAACAGCGGTTACCTTTTCTGTTACGGGAGTATGTAAATATGTATTTTTTGTTATAATTTTGCCTAAGCCACCGTTTAGACTTATATCAACTATTGAATAATGCATATCGCCTAAATTATTAGAACGTTGAGGAACAGTAAAAATGTAATACAATGTATCAGATCCCGGTTTTTGAATTATAATTGATGACTGAGTAGAAGAAAAGTTTCCTAATAGCCCAGTACCATTATCCATTATCACATGATTTTTGTTCCAAACAGTCGTGCCTTCAGTATAAAATAATAAATTACCATTATTATCTGAAATAGATGCACAACCTTCAATTTGATCCATTGCACTATTTGTAAGTGCGACTGGTGAGCCTGAACTAAAATCTAATCCTGCATATCCACCAAAATACCAAATATTTGCCTCGTTTTGGGCTAATAGGTTTGAAAATACCAGTATGGAAAAGAGAAATATTACTAGACGTATTAATTTCATTGCTTGTTGTTTGTCAATAGTTTGGTTGTGGTTTCATGCCTGAGCCAGACAAGTGTTTCTTGCAAATCTACCTGGCTGTGCAGTCAGATAGGGTCGCCAAGAAGCAAAGTGCTGATTATTTGAGTTTTAACATGTACATATCTAACTAACTGAATCTTTTGTTGTTTACACAAACATACTATATTAAGTGGCATATCATTATTTTTATTATAATTTAGAATTGTTATAAACTCATTGTATTTTATATTCCTATTTGCTATTGTACTTAAATAAAAGTATTATCAGTCTTATTGTTAATTGTTATATTAGTTAGAAAATGTCATTTTTTATTAATTAAATTTTGTTTTAGTTAAATATGGAATGGAATTAATGGATTTGATGTGTAATAGGAGTGTAAATTATAGCTGTTAAACATAGATGGATGTATAATCCATTGAAATAAAAAAGCGTAGTTTTTAATTACGCTTTTTAATATTTATGTGTGTTTCATATAAACTCTTATGAGTTTGAGAATTTATATAAATATGCATTTATTAATTAGTAAATGTAACTTTATTTATTACTCCGTTTGTTATTGATTTGATATTGTGGGTTGATAAGCCATAAACGTCAAATGAGAAAGTCCCGGATATTGTTTTGTCAGTATAGTTTACTTCAGTTATTATAACCTCACCTCCAACATCACTGCTTCCATTTGTTGTGTAGCCCTCGGAACCTTCTGTATAAGTACCAACAGAAAATGAAGTTTTGTTTAAAATATAAGTACCTTCTTCAAGTCCATTCACAATGGTTATTGATATTGCAGCTCCTGATTCTGAAACACCAGAAATATTTAATACGTTCATGGTAGAATTGCTTGCCTGAGTAGTTATACCATTCCACTCTACTCCGTCAATGGATGCCGTAACTTTTGCATTTTCAGCAATAGGGTCATCGTCTTTTTTGCAACTGCTAAAAATTATTGGAATAACCAATAATAAGGTAATTAAACTTAATTTGATTCTTTTCATTGTAGTTTGTTTTAATTAAAATTTGAGGTTAAATTGAATTTTGCTTTTCATACTAAGGCATTGCTAATAAATACCTAAATATATCAACAAAACTATGGAAATATTATGTTATTATATGTGATTTACACTAATTTGTAATGATTTTAAACTAGTAATAATAGTGTATGAGTTAAACATAATAATGCAATACTCACATCGTATTATCTAAGATGTATGGCATTCATTTGAGCAATAATAACAACCATCTGCATTGGAGTAAGTTTTTTTTGCTTCAATTACAGCTGCTGCACAATTGCTAAAAACACCAAGGTATTTTCTATTGGCTGCTAATGGGAGGTAAGTACAGTCTTCATGATGTACTTCATGATCGTAATTTTTTGTGTTTACGTAATAACGTTTCATAATAACACTTGTTTTAATTGGTTTATATAATTTAGTAAATGTATGAACAAAATACACACTTGTCAATGGCAAAAAATGGTAGGATTGATACTACCTGATTAGATAGGTAAATTAAGTTGAAAATATATTATATGAATGATACACAGTGCTATATGATATTTGCTATCTGCAATTATTTTACATCATATTTTTGGAAGAAATGATTGGACTGGGGTATAATTGATTACAAGTGGGGGGGTTGATGGATATTAATGTATGTATTGTAAATGTGGCATTGTTGGTATTAGGGAAAGCACAAGTCACTCCAACGCGCAAAACCCTTGCTGGAAGACTTGCGCTAGTATAGCTAGTATTTGCTAGTATTTATAACTTGTGCTAGTATGTAGTTTATGATAATACTAAAATAATGTCTCAATTTTAACTAATCCTTTTCCGTCAGAATAATCGATGGCGCTGCTCCAATTATAGCACTCAGATGTGTTAGTAAATCCATGTCCTACAGGGTTTTCATGTATGTATTCTAACTTTTGTTCAATTTCTTTATTACTGTTTAGTTCAATTGGATGATTGTCCTGTTGCCAAAACTGGTATTTTACATTGTTTGAATTTGCAGTACCGTATGCTGCAAATATTTTTATCATCCACTCTCTCCTACTTTCCACTTTACTTTTTTCAATTGATTGTATAACCTTAACACTAGTAAACTTTTTCATATCACGCATTATATGCTGTAATGGTATTTCACCATTTCTTGCAATAACCATGTGCACATGGTTTGTCATTATTACCCAAGCATGTATTACTAACCCTTTATTACTAATACCAACTAATACCCCAAATTACCGATATAAATAGTTTCTTTTTAACTTTCTTTTCGTTAGAAAATATTTCCATGGCTATGGCTATTCAAATACTTTCTGTCTCAATAAAGAAAAAAATAATTCAATTTATTTATCGGTAATTTGGAATTTTAATTGGTATAATGCAATAATTAAAACTATCAATAAGTATATTACGGTATTCATCTCTTGTGAAAACATCAACCCAGCCAACTACCGAAAGTGTTACAAAATATGCTCCATCTGGATCATGAAATTTGTATTTATTGCTCATTAGGCAAATTTAACAAAATAAATTGTAGTATAAAAGCACAAGTCACGCCATCGCACTGGCTTGGTTGGAAGACTCGCTAGACGGAGGTGATACCTCTAAAAACAAAAAGGTCCAAGTGAGACACTTGAACCAGTTTTTATTTTTTACAAGCTGGGACTAGTTGGGGGGTACTGGAACTAAACCTTTCACATTTTTGATTTTATCTATAAAATCGTTGTTAAATATCTGTATTGCACGTCTTTTATCTTTACTACTTATTTCACCTTCAGTTTGATATTCATTTTCACCTTTTTTGGTAGCAGTTACTGAAATATGTGATATATTCGGATGGGAATTCCAATACTTACTATCGCCAGCATATCGAAAAACAAAATATTGAATAAACCCTTTCTGTATAATTGAAATTTTAACATATGTTCCTTCTCCTCCATCTGTCTTAAGTTTTGTAATTTTATTATCATTTTCAATAATATAATTAACAACTGCTTCAAGAGAATCTTTTGAAACTTCATAAGTGTAACTTGCTAATGAACCATGAGTTCCACCGTCCATAATTGATATAAAATCACATGAATATATAAATATTGAAATTAGAACTATAATGCTTATAAATTTTTTCATAACTACTATTTTCCTTGTCCTCTAACCTGAATTACTTCATTATTCTTCCAACGTTCAACAGTTTTAAACACTAAAATCCATTTAGCTCTTCCTTTTGTCTTTTCGGTAACATCCTTACCTGTAACATTATCGGTTTTTTTATTTAAAAGTAACTCTGCTGACTTAACAGCCTTATTATTTGCCGGTGTTGACTTATGGCTTAGTGTACCTTTTAGACCTTTTAAACCATCTGGTGTTGCAATATCAAAATCTTTATCGTGTTGCTCCGCAATTGCATCAGCTCCATCTTGAGGCTCTCTTCTATAATCATTTTGACCATCAAACAATGGAGGATTATTTGATCCTATATAGACAGATCCATCAATATTATTTGTCCAATCTTGCATTAATTCATTCTCCCCTGGAACATACTCACCAGTCAAATCCCTTCTCTTAATAACACGGTCTCCATTATCATTATAATATTGATATTGTGCCGTACCTACTTCTGAGTTAGTAAAACGTAATCCAGTTGCCTTATTAAACTTATCAGAATATCCTGTGAAAGTACCATTAGAATTCATTCTTGGTTTTAGTTCAGTGTTTTTTACCTTTTTTATTAGAGTTGCATTATTTTCGTCATCTAATTTATATAGATAAATATACTCCTCCAGTCCGTCTATATCAATTGCCCAGATAGGTTTATTCCCAGCAAACTGATAAGGAGTATACCAAGGGTAAGATTGAAATAGCGGATCAACACTTAAAAACCTACCAATCCTCGGATTATAAATCCTAAAACCATAATCATACTGGTTTCCATTACCTGACACCTCATTATCCATTTCTTTTCCATTGAACCCAAACCGATAACTTTCCGGGTTAGATTGCCTCCCCGGCATGAGGGAACCAAATGCATAATAATCCTGTCTACTTTTAACATCTGCTGTATACCCTTCAATCCATGTATTGTGGTCAATAACGTAAGAATCGGGACGGTCGCTAACTGTAGTTATAATATTACCCAAGTGATTAGCAAGTTCGTATTGTCGTAAACCAATAGCATGCGTTGTGTTTGTGCCAGTTGGTGCACTTGCTCGATCAACATAACCAAGCCTTGTGCTACCATATATATATTGCTCGCTTATTTTGGGGCTACGTCCTTTTTCAAAGGTATATGTTGCCATAATATTACCTTGTGCATCGCGTACATACCATGTGTTAGTATATGTGGGTATTGTTGCGTTTGCTCTCCAGCTAGTTTTCATAATACGATTACCCATACCATCATAGCTGAAACTCAGGTCTTCTTTTTCACTGGTTGATAAGCGATTAATTCGAGTTATTTTGTTGGAAATATTCCATGTAATATTATCTATTTCGCTTTGTACATCCAATATTAAATTACCAATATTATCATACTCATAGTTAGCAGGATTTTGATCATCAATATCATCATAAGAACTAGGTGCTATTAAATCATCAACATACAATAGTTTGTTGTTGAGTAACTTTGTACCCTCTTTTTCATATACATAACTCAATTTATCCATCGATTCAAGTAAAGGAGTTCCATTTCGTGTCAAAGTTACAATATTTCCGTTGGCATCATACGTGTATTTTGTATTATATGCATTTATACCAGGATTTGAGTAACCTGCCCAATCGTTTATTGTAACAACATTTTCATTTGTGTATACATTTGAAGTGGATAACCTGTTTAGCTGATCGTAACTATAGTGTGATAGAAATGGTTCTGCTATTAGCTCACCTGTATGTTTTTTTATAGGTGTATTAAATATTGCAGTAACCATTGAGCTTATATTACCGTTGTATAACGGATTAGTTAAGTTATCTCCATTTCGAGCTAAAAAATTACTCCCTACAGAACCTGAGGCTGCTTTAATTTGTTCATAATCATCATAATAGTAACCAAGACTATAACCAAAGGCATCTTCACCAATGTAGCGATGAAGCTCACTGCTACCATCTTTACCAATATCTCTATCGGGCACAAGTGTATTGCTATTTACTCCTTTAAGCCATCCATTTATAGTATATGCATAATCAATACCTTGTACTTTATTATGCCCCAGTTCAACTCTTGCCAAAGGACCATGTTTATAATAAATATACTTGGCATCACGTTGCCAAACTTCATTGTCAATGGAAGTATATACATCAGTTATGCGATTATCGGCATCGTATTCGTACTTATGGTAAAACGCATCGGATTTGCCTGCCTGATAGCTTACTTTATTCACATTACCTGATACCAGATCGTATTCGTAATCAATTTGTTTATAGGTTTCACTTAAAGTATTTGATACCTCTTTGTTTTCCTGTACCATACTACTTACATTGCCATGAATATCGTAGCTGTAATGTGTTGCTGCTTCATAAAATCCGTCACCATTAACATCGTAAGTAACAGAGGCAACTCTATTTCGTAAGTTTGTTTGTTCAAAATCAATATCTAATTCAATTTTAGCATCGTAATGAGTGAGTGTTATTTGTTTTTTTGTTATTACACCCATTAGTTCACCATAATTTATTTCTCCAGTTTCATCTATTCTCCCATTTTCGTCATATCGAGTATAGGATTTATCGCCGCTTACAATTTGTTTAGCATTTTGAGATCTTATAATCCTACCTAGGTCATCATACTCGAAGGTTGTTTTACCTGCATCAGGAGTTATTTGTTCAATTAATAATCCTCTTGAATTATATTTATAATTCGTTTCGAGGTAATGATCGGGAAAAAATGGTGTTGTATTGTTATTACGACTAAGATAAACCTGTTCCAAATCGTTTTGACTTGTTATTATGCTCACTCCTTCGGGAGGAACTGTTTTAACAAGATTGCCGGCAAGGTCGTAATAGTATAAAGTATAATGATATTCGTTATCATAATACTCCATATTTAATGTTTCATCTACTAATAAGCATTGTTCTTTATAGTTTCTGATAAACGATTCACGTATTTGGTCCAACTCCTCGTAATACCAATTATATGCATTTAAATCAATAACAGTTAACTGATTTGTTTGACAAGGATTTACGTATTCTTCTTGTGGTGACAATACCAGATTAGATGGTAATTTAGGACAATCATCCATGGGTATTTTAGTACATAGATTGCCATCAGTATATTCATCTATGGTCAATACAACAGCATTTCCGCCAATTGGCACCTGAATTGAAGTTACATAATCATTATAACACTCAATACAATTTACAAAATTACCCTTATGGAACTCAGGCAATGATAAAAAATATTTACTATCACCAATTACTAGGTTGTCGCCAAGAAGGTTATTGTGTATATATTGTACAGTTGTTAAAAACTGACTATAATAATCTTGTCCTGATTGGGAACTCTGACTGTGCGAATAGCCATTATAGCTATATTCGTCAAGTGCAATAAACATGGAATTTAAAAATGGTTCGTCCATATCAACCAGATCAACATCGAGCAACCCGGTATTCATTAGCTCACTCAAATAGAAAATATAATCGTCGCCACTATACCCTAGGTTAAGTGCGCAAAAATCTTCTTCATTTAAAAGAAACACACTCACATCTTCTATTATGCCAGAAGAGGATAATGTAGTAAGATCGTTAGTTAATGAAGCATAATCAATATAACATTGAGTTTTTGTATAAGGTGGGTAAAAATCAAAACAATCGTTACAATTTTGTAGAGGAAAGCGATTAGTACTACCATATAGTTTTATTACACCATTTGGAGTGATTGCATCCACGATAAATTCTTTTGATGTTATGCCATTTGTGTTATCGGTATAGATAGCTGTCATATTTTGAAATGCAGTAACAGTTGAGTAGTCAATAACATCGTTGCAATTAAAAGGCTGAAGATTTAAATAAGTAGGATTTGGTGGGCAAAAGGTTGTATAAAAAGCTCCACTTAATTTGTAATTCAATATAGTGGGTATTGACCATTCGGTTGCTGTCATATATGATTTTAGTAAATCAGTATATTCATCCACATTATCGAGTGAACACTGGGTTGTTAAAGGTCCGTTTTGAGCTATATAGTTTAACAATCCTTCAAGGTCTTCTTTTACTTTTACTTCGGTTTCATCGCAGTGTAGGAAATATGCTATGGGTTGAACCATGTCTATATTTATTGGGTTAATTGTTGGGTCACTTGATAATGTTTGATAAACAGACCCTTCAAGATTAAATTCTTCTATGATTCCGTTACTGCCAATATCACAAACTGCTGTCATACGAAAGTGATGACTTTGATCATCCATAGGTATAGGTCTGATATCTTTAAAGTATAGAATACCTGTAGAACCAAGAGGGAAACCGTCAAGCTCCTCAATAACCATTGTTGTATATGCATCTTCATTTAATGTATGATTAAAACAAATAAGTTGCCATTCCTCACTCTTACAATACCAACCAACTCCGGCATCATCATCATCACCAATTTCAGTAATGGATAATGATAGTTGATCAACCATTTGAGGTATAAATTCGTCATAATCACCTATACCAGACGAAATACAAGATGATGATGGTAGTTCCGGATTAGAACACCATATAACGTCATTTTGCCACCACCATTCATTATTATCCACCATTTCATTCATCAAAGCCTGCCAATCCAACGCAAATTGAGTTGGTCCCCAAATCTCATAGGGAATATCATCTACACAACCATTTATATTTATATCAGTTTCTCCGTAAAGAACTACTTGACCTGTTACATCTGCAGGTGTGTGGTAGTAGGCTGTAACACGAAATTTATGTATACCAGAAGCTATGTCTTCTTCTATATATTGAAAGTTAAAGAAGTTTAGAATAGAACTCCAATCACAATCAGGATGCTGTGAATAATACCAATCTAAATCCATAAAGCTGGCAGTTCCTTGATTTCCAAATTTTATATTAATTAAGTTACTAGTAGGGTCTGGTGAAATAGTAGAATTCCATTCGTATACATTATTACCTACAACATCATTCATAGCATTGTAAAGGGATTCTGAAAATTCAGGATAAAACATTAAGTCTGTATTTCCTATAAAATCTCCATTACTAGCCAATGAGCTAAACAATACTGCTAATTCATTTGTTATAGGACACTGACCTGTTTCTAAATAAGAAGTCCCTCCTACCAATTGTTCAAGCTCGTGCCCAGCTGTTGCTGGATCATCACTTCCTGAAGGTAGTTGTACAATTTCATCATTAGTAATATACCTTCTAGTTTTATTTGCAAACAGTTGGTACCTATTTTCATGACAAGGACAATAATTGTCTGGATCGGCGGAGAATTGAGTCTCAAATTCATGTACGATTGCATCAAAGCCATCATTACCAACCCCAATACAACCATTATAACCAAATGGGGATGTTATTTTAGCATAATTATGGGCCTCTTTTTTTTGTAAAGATTGTTTCATTTGTAGATACATGTCGCGATATAACTTCCACTCTTTATCAAGGTTTAAAATTACATCACTGTCAGGATAAGGATTTGGTTCATCATATCCAAAATTGCAACATGGATCTAAAACGGATGGCAGATCAATCTCATAATCATAACTACATCTAACTAATGCAGCAATTAGTTGTTTTAAATTATGAGTTTCCGGTCCGTCTTCATCAATATCGGTAAGCCATGTGAGCATTTCGTTATATAAATCAGAGTTTGAAACAAGGTCAAAATATGGATCAGCGGTTAGTAAATCTGTGATATTAGTTTCATCAGTTAACCCTGTAAAACCTCCAAGAGCAGGATTAGAGGCATCTGAAAAAGTTTCAAATTGAAGTAACCTACTGTCAAATTCACTAGAACTCTCATCATAGGGTTCAATCATATCATTTAATGTTTGAACCCATGTAAAATACACAAATTCTGGATGATACATCACAAGGGCTTCCGCCCATGATTTTTGGAAGTTTACTACAAAATCTTTAAGATTTGCTAAGTTATTGGGAATTGTTATAAACAATGGACCTGAGGGATCTTCAACAATAGTACCATCATCAAGAATATAAACTTGTCTAACAGAGTTAATGTCATCCACCATAGGTGAAAATGGTGGATCGTCATAAGGTATAACTACAACGTATGCAGGATTACCATTATCATCAAGATATAATACATTTGGGTTTTTCCAGTTACTGTTTTGAGCAGAAAGTTGATTTATATCACTTGTATTGAGTACAGATAACTCATAAATATCAGCTGACATGCTACCATCAGAATTATTATCGTACAATGCATATTGACCACCCGGATACATATCTGCACAAAGCATTTCAAATAGACCTGTTGATGGGGTAGTATTATTACCACAAATGGATATGCATTCAGCAATTGCTGCATCATATTCAGGTTCCGTTAATGCATCTTCACCAAAAAGGCCTAAATGTATAGGAAAAGTAGTACCAAGTGATTCAATACAACCCGTACTTCCATCGGAACAATCTATATTACAATTATCATTATTAATGTTAAGTGTAGCATCATATATAATATCATCCAAATTGGGTAAACATCCGTTATCAGCTGATGTCATATAGGCTTCAATATATGTAGTTAATGCATCGTGATCGAGCACCAGTTTTTTCGACAAAGTATATTTACCAATCTCTAGTTGATCAGTTTCAAATTCGATAATTAATTTTGCATTTAGATTACAGGAAACTAGGTTTGGACCGCTACCAATATCGCCAATTTCATATGTTTGCGTGCCTCCTTCGATTCGTTCATTACCACAAACATCAATTATACTAAATTCCAAATGATATATCCCATCAAAACAAAGAGGTATACCATCACAAGGATCGGGTGTGAATTGACCTGGTGTAATTGTGTAGGTAAAACCATATGTTGCAGATGTAGTAACTAGAAATTCTTGAGCAAATTCGATGGATTCATCCATTATCATATTGTTACTACCCGGAGCTTCTTCGTCTATTAATAACTCATTTATTTTATCAGTTGGTACCGATGTATAAATTGGTTCAAGACTATTGGGGTGTTCACCGGCCAATGCGGTTGCAATTGTTTTGTTGTTTAAATCGGTGTATACAACAGCTATTTGACCATTGGGATCAATCGTCATATTTTTTTTGTAATGATCAGCAAAACCTACATCATTGCCAAATAGTTTGTCAAGATCAACTTGATTTGGTTGGCCGTAAAAATATGATGTTTCGTGTTTACTTTCACTTAGTGTTGAAAGCTGCATATCCGGGCCTAATCCGCCTACTCTTGAAATTCTCCCTGTATTATCAGGGGTATACTCAGTTTGTATAAATGGGTAACCATTTGACATGGGTAAGTATTCTTGAAATGATTCAATATTATCTTTGTAATTGCTATTTGGCGAATAGTATTTTTCAGCACCATTTTCTTCACTCATAGGCTGAGTTATTGCATTGCAAGATGGGTCGACAGCCTTATCAAAATCACTCCATGAGTATGGTAAACTAGATTCTTTGGATAGATTAAATCTTGAATAGTATTTTAAAGAAGATCCAACTGCCGGTGCCGGTAATGTTGTAATGGCAGGACGGCCTAAATAATCATAAATATTTTCTTGAACAACAGCCTCTTTTTGAGTATTGTTTACCGAAACAGTTTGTCTATTGCGTAATGATCCATCGAAATAGCTTGCTGTTTCCTTTTTTAAACCATTTTCGGCAAAAGATGCGCTATATGTCCATGGTTTATTAGTTTCATGTTCATCAGTAATTTTATACATTTGGTATGCTGGAACATTTGAAATATTGCCACTTTCAAACAATGTCCATTCGCCTGGTACCATAACAGTTTCACTTAGTTCACTTAAACCAACTGCTCGTACACGATATAAAACATAACCATGTTCAAACAGCTGTGAGATTGAGTAGTAATTATTACTGGTTGAAATTCGTGTACTATTCAATTTAAAATTGTAACCGAATTGTGGTGAAAGGATATCAATATATGTTATGTTTCCCAATGCGTCAAAGCCTTCATAATCGTCTACAAATGTCCATTCAAGATCGTAGGTCTCGGCTCCTGGAACAATATCCCAGAATATTTCAATTTCATTACTTTCAAGCAAACTCTGTGATTTGATACTTGATGTAATAGCATAGGGGTCGAAAGTATAGTATCTGCTTGTTTCAACTTCAAGATTAAGGTAAAAGAAAGGCAAAGAGCCTAAGTTTGTATATATACTAGGTGTTTGCGTGCCTATTGCAACGGAAATTGAATTAATTATTACGCTAATTTTATGACAATTTGTAAATTCATGTTGAGAAACATCTATATAACTATCATACATATTATATGTTACCTGCAAATCATAATCACCATGTGTTGTTTTTATGCCTGCTGCATCCCAGGACTCTACATCCAAATTAATTGATACTGTATAATCTTGCGAAAAATTATCATTTATAAAATAATGATCAAAGCCTAATTTTACCTTTCCAATATTTGAATAGCCGGATAACCCCGAATATTTGTTTTCTTCTAGAGTTATGACATTCAGCATGCTAGTAGAAGTTATATCTCCTCCAACTACACGAAGAGTTTCCTTCTCAGAGCCTGCATAACTAGAAAACTGAAACAATAGTGTACATACTATTAATGTGAATACAAATTTTGGCATAAAGGTTCCTATGTATCGTTGAGTTTTCATGACTTAAACATTAAGGTTTACTAATAATTCTAGTTTAATGGACTTTTTTAAGATTAATTATTTTATATTGGCTATAAACACCTGATAAATAATACTGATTATCATTTTCCTCAATGCACGACAATAACTCATTGAGTTCACTTAATAATTCGTTTTGATTTACGGAGTAGTCAAAAGTAAGTTCTACTCGTGGAATATCATTTTCACAATCGCTACACTTACCGTAATAATTAAGTGGATACCTACACCGAAGAATTATCTTTTCATAAAGATTATCGTCATTAACTTTAATTTCGATAGCTCTATAAGGGCTAATTATTGTATTGGGAATCTGTATGTGATAAGTAATAGCAGGTGGTGTTTCACTTACAACCTTATCAATGTCAAATATATTTACTAATGAATCAAGGGTAATATCAGGTAAAATCATATTTTCAAAGCCTACAATGGCATCGCCTAGAACCACTTTTTTCTCACTTTTATAAATAGATATTGTATATTCATCCGTATAACATGTGGGAGTACCCATGAAATCTACAATTTGATTATTCCCTTGCCTATGTATTTTTGTTTGTTGTGATTCAATAATAACCTGAGAAGTATCATTTGCATACATATCATAGTTTACCACCATTGACAACTGATCTTTCTTAATGAAGTTATTACGTATTTGTTGTAACTCCATTTTTATTTGGGATTGTGCAAAAACTGTTGAAGTGATGAAAAACACTATTACAATCAATTGTATTCTATAAATCATTATTTTCAATTTTAGTAATTCGAACTATTATTTTATATTACCTTACTTTACTCATATTACTTCTTGATTCCTTTAAGGTAACAATACCTTTCTCTGTTTCTTTTTTTATTCTAGTAAGTTTACCTTCTTGATCATACTCATAAAAAGTGGCATAATTATTCTCATCAAGTTCAGCTATAAATCTCAAATTTACAGGATCATAAACATATGATTTCATACTTCCATTAACTGGAAATATGCGTATATCATCAAAATATGCGTCAATAAGAGGATATGCGTTAAGAAGACTAACTGTTATATCAATTGCTTCTGCAGGAACAGTGAATTCACTCTCAATTTTTTGCCAGCCTTCAATAATTGGACCTTTAGCAACAAATGTTGGTAGATTTATAGTTGATTCATCAATTAACATAAAACTTATAAGAATAACAGGTGACGTGAATGTAATTTGAGGTGGGCTAAACATTTCTTCAGATACCCATGCACTAATAACATATTCTTCATTAGGTTTTGGTGCAAATGGGTATATGCAATCGCCAGAGCATACCAGGATTATTGTTTCTCCAGTACATGATACTGGTCCATAATTGTAATCAAGAAATACTTCTATTTCTCCGTCTCCTGCTTCTAAAAATGTATAATCAAAGTCAACTACAGGCTGACCACTTGATACATTCTCTCCATCATCAATTATTACCATTTGTGCATCAACATCATAATAATATAAATCCCAAGAAATTAATGGTAATTGTGTATCACTATCAAAATGAACGGACTGCCCTTCTCTTATTGATACTGGGGCTGCAGATATAATTGGGATAGGATAGATTACAATGTCCATCTGATCAATTGCAATCTGACCAGTACTAAGAGTAGCAGTTACGATTACAGTATATTCAACAATTATTGAAGTGTTATTTTCAAAAGAACATATATAAAATGCGTCATCATCAGTTGATATAATGGGGCTGCCATCACCAACATCCCAAGTATATTCAACTGTTGCACCAGCTGGAATGTTAGATAAATCTGCAGTAAATTGAAGATCGATACCATGACACGCCTCAGTATGATTTACACCTATTTGTATCCATGGCAGTGGTTTACTAAGCTCGGATGTATTTCCATTACCATCTGTTGTAGTTGCGGTGTAATAGTCCCATATTTCACCCAGTGGTACTTGAAAGCTCCATTCCTTATTAGCATCAGCAATTACAAAATCAATATATTTATTGGCATTTTGGGCTGCTGTACTACCAAATATTTCTATTTTGTCGCCAATATTATTTGATGATCCAGTTATTATACCACTACTAAGAGTTACATCACCTGGAGGTGGATACTCTATATTACCTCCTGATAAAAGCTTTATGGCATAATTTGATGAGGTATTATTATCATAAATCTTGTTCTGCGTGATTTTATTTTGAATAACAGAAACCCAAGAATTACTAGCATCATAAACCTTAATTCCTTCAAGATTGTTATAAACAATTACATTTTGTTCAATTAAGTTATTCGAAGAATGAAATGTCGAATTTCCTTCAATAAAGATACCATGCCAGTTATTACCATTGTTTGTTGATAATGCACGTGTGGTCCCAATATTGTTATTTGAAATAGTGTTATAACTACCGTGATCTATACGAATTCCATTATTATTATTTATTATTACACACTCAGTAATAATATTATTATTACCAGTTATTACTATTCCTTCTGTGGTAGCACTGCTTATTGTCAGATTTTTAATTTCACAATTATCTCTCAAAACTTGGAATCCAAACCCACTAATTACGATTTTAGGTTCTAAACCAGAATATCCGGGAGTATATTGTGATTCACCATCAATGGATATGTCGTCGTCATCTAACATTAAATATCCATGCAAAATTTCCATAGTGTATGGGAATGAAACATTTGAAAGTAAAAAGAGTATTATATCAGGCTCACCTGGAGTGGTGGTTGCCATCTCAAGTGCCCATCGTAGTGTACCTTCATAATCAGAATGTCCTACTTGTCCATCAGTTGCTTTAGTGACTTCCCAATAGTGTGTATCTGCAAATACAATAGTTTGGCAAAACAGCATGAATACAATAATTAATAAAAACTTTCCATCTTTTTTCATAATTCTATATTATTTATGATTCACTATTTGTTACAACCATTTAAATTTCGAGTAACAGAGATTATTGTCTCGGGTGCTAGCTTAATCGAATATTTCCCTGAATGCGCTTTATCATTTGATTTTTTATTGCTGAACTCATAAAAATTAAAGTGTCCATCTGTACATTTGAAGTCGTCATAATCTTCAAAATTTTCAAATGCTATCTCACGACGTTCAGCATTACCAACTACCGCTATAGGTAATGAATGATTATACCCATATAGAGCTGAGGAATATATACCAATTGAGTTTACTTCTTCTATGGGATGCCCATAAGGGCTATAATTTTCAATTTTGTTTGACGACTTCCAATTATCCATATTTTTTATCCATTCATCACCCTGTGAAGGAGGTCCCCACATGGGTCTATACTCTTCAAAAGTTCCTTCCGTTCTTAGTGAATTGTTAATATCCATATTACTTCTTTCAGTATCGTAATAATATGATTGAATTGGTCGCCATTGGCCTGATAGACCTCTTAAGAATGGGTTACTGTTACCTTCGTCACCATATCCTAAATTACAATCGCAGAATGTACTCCAGTCATCTGTAAACTCACTTGAACTTGCATCTACTACGCCAAAATATTTGTCAATTTCTCCAATTTTGTTTACATCAATTGGGTTTTTTCTGGTTACTAAAGAGCCTACAGATGCATTCAATAGGTTACGGTTTCCGGGGCGTTTCATTCTGAAAGAATAATTAACACCATCTTGAACGGCAATTCCTCCTTCATCAACAAGTTGTAAAACGGGAATAGAGTTTATAATATCCTCAATTACCCATACTGTTTCAGTAACAACATTATTGTCCATAATTAATTCATCACCGTTTGAAATCTGTGATTGAATATCATTAAGCGCATCTAATTTACCGCCGTTAATAACACTAGCTATAAATTTGAGATCTTCTTTTGCATATGCAGGTCCCATGCCTTTGTAAATCCAATGAGCAGGATAATTAAGAGTATATTCTTCATCTTCATACTCATTTACAGTGTGGTTAAGTACCGCCTCTCCTGTAACAGCGTCCAATGCAAGTACTTTGCTTGATATAATTGAATTCTGGTCCCAAGCTACTACTTCATCAAGTATTCCATATCGGTTTATAACTTTTGTTGTGGACGCGGATCTAAATCTTGTTTGTTCCTTATTTACAGTAGGCCAAACCGCAGGTAAAAAAATTGGAATTACCCATACCATGAACCAGTACAAATTACCTTGGGCTCCAATATTTGTAGCCATCGTTTCCTGTTGGCGAAAATCATTTACAAAATCGTAGTCAAGTCCTACCATACCATCTTGTTTAACTGAACCATCGGGATAAATTATCTGCATTTCGTTAACGAGTCGATCTCCTCTTTTTCTCTGTCCATTAACAGTTTGTCCATTGTCTTTATAGTAATAATCAACACCAGAAATGGGGGTTTCCTTACCTTCAGCGAATACACGGGTCGCTTTTGGTTTACCATGCATATCATTTACTTCAATGGCAAAACCCTGACTCGTAGTCATGTAGTCTTTTACATTTTGACTAAACAAAGCGCTAAGAAAACCAGTCTGCTTTTCTATTACCTCAAGATCTGTTCTTTCAGTATGTACTGGGTAATCCTTTGCTGTATAAAACTCATTTTCAATTCTTCCTGTTGCATGTTTAGTTATTTCGGTAGGTGTAAAAGATGTAACGGTAACTTTGCTATAACCCACCACCGGTCCTGGGAAAAAAGATTCTCCATAGGGTTCTTCCTGATAATACCTATCATCAGGTGCTAAAGGAGCGTTATAGTCCCCATTAAAAACGGGTTTTTTTAGTGGGTTTTCATCATTGCCAATTGCAGGTTCATAGGATGCAACACCTGACGAAATTACATCTCCGTTGGATAACTGCTTAGTGTATTCATATACCTGACTATAGGATGGGTGATTTATACCCCCATCCTCCATTCGAGCCCAGTTGTCAGAAATCCCAAGTTCTTTTACTCTTGAGCCCCCACCTAATTTATTTTTATTAGGAGTTAGGAGTTTAACCCATGATTTGTTTAATTTAATATCTCTACCAAGCCCTTTATTATCGAACAAATAATTATTTGAACCTGAGAAAGCTTCTAGAGCACCTGAAACAAAACCACCATCTACTAATCCTTTTAAGACATTTTCAAAATCATGATCCTCAGTAAAGTCATAACCATAAGCTTTTTGAGGAGTATATATACGAGCAAATTGTACTGCTGCTTGGGAAAATGGGTGGAGTTCTTTCTCAAATTCTAATTCAAAATAGCCATTTCGATATTCTCCTAATGATTGATGTATATTACATAAGCCGTAATTATCCTCACCTGGGGCAATTCTTAATCTTCCATATCCTGATACATATTCGTATCCATTATTTTTGCTGCTTTTATTCACCTTTATCATGGTTCTGAAATAGATCCAATCAAGCCCCTTTAAATACTTATTAAAGAAGTATTCGGATGGATTTGCAATATCGCTGGCAACACCCTCACTTAACTCAATATAAATCTTATGAGTGCCATCGTTTTTAGTAAATGGGATCATTCTCTCAAAGTCAAAAACCTTATCCGGACCAATACCTGTTATTTTAAACATTTGAGTAGATGCTTTATCCTGAACAAATGCATAATCATCAGCTTCATAAATAATATTAATTATGCCTCCCGATGGTAATTTAATCTCATTCATCGTCCATGAAGCGCTCCAATCATCAGCATTTGTATTACTTGAACTTGGAGTTGGTTGATCTACATAAGGATATTCTTGATTTGTAGGTAAACCATTAGCTCCACATGTACTTCCAAGGGGTCTTTCTTTATAGTTACCCCAACGGTCGAATGATGAGTGGCTATAATCACGGTTATTATCTTCATCGTAAGTAAATTTATAAGGACTAATTTTACCTTTATTTGATTTGCCATATGTAAAATACACTTTGTTAAGTGTTAATTTACCACCATTATTACTTGAATTCGGAATCCCACGGCATAATTGTTTTGACGGATCATCTTCATATTCAAAATGCACAACCTTTATGGGATCGGCTTCCTCACCATACTGCCCATATGCTTCCCTAGTATATAGTGTGATTTTATCCAGTTTTTGTGATTTATTTATTTCATTTTGATCCATTCCTCCGTTATCATCTTGGGACTGAAATGCATCTGTTCTTGAAGTGACATCAAAAATGGCAATGTAATTTTTTGTAGTTATTGTTCGTAAATAATACATTTCCTTTTGTCCATAGAGATAACTTCCTTTATCATCACCAAAATTTCCCTTAACAGTATAAAGTCCTTCATTAAAGTTTGCCTGGTTTTCCTCATAGGGCATTCGCCATCCATAATCACTTTTTTTCGAATAAGAAAATTCGACATAAGTTCCTAAATCTTCTTCTCCTGGACCTACGGGTGAAACATCTACATAGTCAGCAGATAGAACTGCTGTTAATAAGTAGGAATGGGCATAAGGAGGTAGAGTAGTTCTTGAAAAGAAGCCATCAACACCTTGTGAATTTTCAACAGTATTATGTTTTTCATCGTTGTCATAAGTAACTAGTCCATTCTCACAATCTACATTTAAGTTTGAAGCATTAAATGATACTTCTTGCTGTAATGTATTATAAACCGGGATTCCATATATGTACCTACTCCCATCCGTTTTTGTTGCTTTTATCTCAGCAATATGATAAGGTTCAGCTTTACCACTAAATAAATCGTAAAGACCAGGGTCAGTTGCCATGGATTCATACTCACTAGCTTTTATAATTGATATAGGTTGAGTTCTACTACGTCTTTCTGCTCTAGTATTACTAAACTCAGTTAATAATTCCTTACTTCTTGTTTCATATTTATCAGATGCTCTTACTACAAGGCCACCATTATCTGTAAGCTTAACCTGGATGGCTTCACTTTTTCCAAATTTATTATATCGCTCAACTTCATTATCTGAACACATTTCTCCAACTTGCTTGAAATAATATGGTTCATAGGTGTTGTTATTGAGATCTTCATCAGTATAACTCAAAATACTATTCATTAGATTATCACTATGCCATTTTCCAGTAGTTGTTATAACATCATTTACTGTAAAATCAACTCCACCTTGAATATTACCCCCAAATTTTGCTTCCAAACCAATATTTCCACTTTTAGAAGTTGTTGTCATACTTCTGTCGAATAAATAACCAATATCACTACGGTATGGCCTGTATGCCCCACTTATACCTTGTCCATTTATTGAATATGTGTCATAGGTGAAATTTGATAATGGTAAAGCAGGTGTATTACGGCTGAACACACCATCTTTTTCACGATTAAAATCAAGAAGTGCTTGTGGATTAGTAAAACCATCATGTGTATACATGTAGCCATAGGCAGGTACTTTTATTAATTTATCTCTAATAATTTGCTCTGATACATACCCTGAAAGGTCGAAAGTAGCATCAAATGTATATATAGTAGCACCTGCCTTTAGTGAAAACATATATGAAGAAGATTCATAAGGTATTTGAATTTGAGGAATATATGCATTTGCTGCAAAGTTTATTGCTGATTTACCGGAGAAATAGGTATGTCTTGTTGAGCTATTACTTAAAGAAGAGGAAAAGGTAACATCCTTAATTCCTTGCCTTGCATTATAAGATGAACCTGCTGATAAACCTGCATTTAATTCAGATAGTGTATTTTTATCTAAACTCGAAGACAGACCAATTCGTGCGTTTATATCTAGTCCAGACCTTGTACTTGATTTTAATCCTAATGATCCTGTTAGTTTCCCTGAACTACCAGCTTTAAAACTAA
This sequence comes from Bacteroidota bacterium, assembly GCA_045267845.1. Taxonomy (GTDB): domain Bacteria; phylum Bacteroidota; class Bacteroidia; order Bacteroidales; family F082. The sequence goes on from JASFZK010000001.1 coordinate 24,845, forward strand.
ATCCAACAGACCTTTCAAATCCTAATCCTGTATAATTATTAAATGTTAAGCCTTGATGTGCAGATAATCCTACATTTATAAGTCCGTTCAGTCCTGCAACCTCAATACCTGCACCTGTTGTACAACCAAATGTTCTATTGGCTTTCATATTCTGTTCTTTAGTAACTTCATCACCTGAAAAATCATCAGGTAATCCACGCATATTCCTCAATATGCTGCCGGGATTTAAGTTCCACCCCAGTCCTACCCAACTGGCTTCCTGGTCCATTGTTATTCCAGATTGGTAACTTAGGTTTATAGGATAGCCACCAACATCCATTAGGGGTATATTATAGCTAAAGTCACCTGAAAATAAATCAACCATTTCACTTGTTGAGACAGGTGTAAAGTTTTGAACTTCCGGCTGACTTGGCCCTCCAGTTAGAGCATAAACCGTTGTAGGGGTCGCAAATGTGGAAAGAAATGTGAGTAAAAGAAATATCGATATTGGCTTAGCTGCTTTGCTATTTCGAAACCGCTGTATCATCATTTATAATTTTAGGGTTGGAATTTTATTTAAATCGCTATAAGAAAAGGGGAACTCAATAATTTCATCACCAAATGATGAGTCAGTATAAATTACTTTTATTGAGTAAATAAAGTTAACTGTATCACCACTTACATTCTGAACTTCATCACATGGAAATCCCAATAGAAAAGTGCCAAAGGGACGAATGCCATAATCACGTTCAAAATGAAATATTGCACAATCTAATGTATCATTGTGCCTTACAAGCTTAAAATCATTTTGCATTGAAAAGCTCAAGTACTTTATTTGCTCTTCATAATCATTAAATCTATTAGTGCTTGAGTTGAGCCAATCATTATTGCCATCATTTAATGCAACGTGAAACAAGAATTGTTGCTGACCTGCTAAACTATGCTCTAAGGAGTCAATAATCTCTGAAGTTATATCTGCGGACCCAGCTTCAAGCAATGCTAAATACGAAACTGGTCTGTACTGTAGTGAAAAGGTATAAACTTGGGCTTTAGTTTCAACAATAAGATTATTTTCAGGATTGTCAATCCAGTTCAAATAATCAACCGGAGCACACTCAGTGATTACCCCTGAGCAAGAGCTAATCAGAAAAACGATTACAGTACATAATATTAGGAATATGTTCTTAGGCATGTTTTTTTTGTTTATTAATATGACAGATAATTAGTTTATGTCTAGTCAACTAGGATTCGCAAAGCTTCGTTTTAATTTTAGATATAGTTTTTCACCTTTTGGAGAGTCAACTTCCATCAAAAAATTTCCATATCCAATATCATCACAATTAATAGGGATAAAATTATCTCCGTAGGAGAGATTAAAGATGGTTACATTACCAATCATTACTCCTTCGTTTGAATCATATCCAACAACTATTTCTCTGTCCTCATTATAAATCCGATATATAAATGAATTATAAAAATCACCTGTTGCGAAATTGTATTCCTGAATGTAGTGGACTTTTAAATCTTGATAAGTATAAATCTGTATGTATCCACCGTCAACATTTTTAGTTAATTCTGCATAACCCTTTTCAGGAAGTAAAGGCATAGCATATTCAAATTTATAATCTACCTCATAATTTATTGAACAATAATTGTTTTGTGATGGTTTATCAGTAAATGAAACCAGAAGTAATAAACTTGAAAGACAAAGGATAATAGTTTTCATAGTATTGTTGCTTTTGATGTTAATTACTTGAAGATTTAAATAATGTCACACAAATGATATATTTATAACTATTCTAAATAACTCCTTGGATTAAATTTTGCTATATTGATATTTTATTACTGATAACTTATGACAATAGATCATTAAAATTTTCATGCCAGAGCCAGACAAGTGTTTCACATAAATCTACCTGAATACGCAGTGATATGGTGGAATGAGATGAACATTAGATTATCAGGATCATGCCAATTCATTATGTAATTCACAAATCTCTGATTAAGTATGTGTTATAGAATAAAGACCAACTATTGTATCACTAGCTCTCAAATTATCATACATATAATTAAATTACATAAATGATGTAGATATCTTGAATATTGGCAAGTACATTGAAACCAGTATCATTCCTACAAACAGTCCAATGAAAACAATTAGCATTGGTTCCATAATACTCGATATAATACCTGTTTGATATTCGATATCGTTATTGAATTGTTCTTTTAATTGCTTGAATATTTCTTCCATTTTATTGACCTCTTCAGCTACTTTGATAAGGGCAAGCATTCTTATATCGAATATTTTGAATTGTTGCATGCTATCGTGTAAGGATACACCTTCATAAATATTTTGCTCAATTTTTGATAGTGCATCCTTGAACACAAACATACTTATCATATTTTTTGATAAACGAATGGATTCTACTAGCGGAGTTTTTGCTGAAAGCAACAGCTCCATAGTTAGGCAGAACCTAGCGAGAATAACTTTGTTAATCAACACACCAAATATTGGGATGTTTAACATAATAGAGGATGTGATAAATTGATATCTATCGTTATTTCTAAACAAAAAATTTATAAGGAATATTATTGCAACAATCATTAAAATAATCAGTGAATAGGTTGAGAAATTTTGAGATATCTTAATGACGATTTTTGTTAACATTGGTAATTCTTTATCGAAACGTTTGAAGATTTCTTCAAACATTGGAACGATAAAATTGAGCATAAATGCAATGGCAATTATGGCCGTTAATAGTATAATAAATGGATAGGAGAATGCGCTTACTACTTTTCGCTTTTGTTGAATTCTGCCATTAATATAATTTGATAATTCTGTAAGAATTTCTTTTAGTTTACCTGTTTCTTCACCGATTTTGATACTATAATACTCATATGGTGAGAACCTATTTGTATCTTTTAGTATTTCAGAAAAACTCTTGCCTTCTGTTAACTCAGTAATAAACGATCTAATTTGTTTTTTGTCTTTTTCCTTTTTAAAGCCGTTTGAAACTAAATCCAGAGCACTAACTAAATTAATACCTGAGGAAAGCAATACAGAAAGATCATTATAAAATATTTGTTTCTTTTTATTGGAGAAATTGCCAGAAAGCTTACGTGTTGCTATTGATTGTATACCGGACAAATCAAAAGAAAAGGCTGGTTTTTTACGGACCTTTTGATGGGATTGAATTTTTGGAAGATCGATTTCCAGCATGTGCTTTTTTGTATTTATTGCAGTTGGGGTAGGAAAATGTCATTTTAGGGAGGGATTTCTTTTGGGATTGGGGTTAGGATGAATAAGGGAACATGCGTTGCGCTACGCTAAACGCGCGCTATAAGTTTGGAGATTAATAGATGATAGGGGAATACTCGCATTACTTTGTACCTAACGTTTAGTATAAGAATAATAGCCGATTGCGGGCTTCTTTCCTGTCAAATTACAAGAAAGTTGAAGCGGGCTACACTCTTCAATTTACAACTAACTCGGTTATTATTTTTATACATTGTTAGCCACTGGGCTTTTATTCAATTTTTTCAAATATCAACATTTCATCAAATCCACTTCTTAGAGCCAAGTCTTTTACAGTAACAATAAATCTCTCTAATTCTCTCGTTAATATTGACTCATAATCTTCGCTCATTGCATTAAAGTCATTAGGCAAAAGATATTGAATTGCGTAATTAATTCCTGCCAAAATTGTTGGAAAATCAATAAAGATTAGTGTCTTGTCCTTAATTTCAGTTTCAAGATTTATAAATCTAGGTCTACCAGCATAGTGAAATGAAACGCTTTTAGTTGAACGTCCATTTTTGATTTTCTCAAACTGTAAATTTAAGTCTGTGTTTAATTTCTTAGGTATTATAATCTTAATTAAACAGTCAGAGTATTTAGTCCCTTCATCTTCAAAACCACCTTGTTCGATAATGTATCTACAAGTTGGTAAGATTAGGTTCTCAAAATAAACCGATGCAAGAGTGGAAGAAGGAAAAAAGTTTACAGAAGAGTCACGTTGATTTCTGAATAAGTCAGCAACTGATGAAATTGCATCAATAAAACTTCCTTTTTCTTTTTTTGAGAATCTTGCAAGTGATAATCCTTTAATGTCCGAAAAAATTTTCAGCTCCTTTTCCACAACAAACGCACATTTTGCCAGACCTAAACGCCCCATAAATAGTCCTAATTCAAAAAGTACATTATCACGAGATTGAAGCATTTCTTGTTCCCTAACAATTACTTTATCATCTGTTGTACCCAATAATATTCCAAAATCAAACTGTAAGGTTGCTTTTAGCAAGTCGTGAAGAAAGTTATTGTTTATTTTAAATACAGCTGTATCCCAAACATTTTCATTCCAAATGGTTACATCAAATTCTGGTTCCAAAATTTTCTTGGCAGATTCTGCTAAGCCTAATTCTTCTGATGATGAACCAATAAAAACTCTTTTCTTTCTCATATTACAACAGCTTTTTTAAGGTCTAACAAGATAGAGTCTATTTCTGACATAAGATTTCGTAAACTATTTAGTTTAGATGAATCATAGCGAAATATGAATTCGTTGCCGTCAACCGATTTCAGATTATTTGAATGCTCTGTATTCTCGGATAAACTTTTTAATTGTAAATAAATTATTGGTACTAATTCATAAAAACTTTTGCTTGAATATTTATATGTTTCAAGGTCATAGCAAATAGCATTAATATCAAAACTACTAAGTTTTATTTCCAAGTCAGAATCAGCTTTTATATTTTTCAAGAACCTAATCATTCTTTTAAGTCTACCATTTGTTTCTGTACTCCTGTCATTTATTCTTTTTATACTAAGAAATGGATAATCTGGGTCACCTTTTGAATTAGTTTCTTTATTATAAACTTGAATTCCTCGATAATCAGAGTCCTTATCTCGAAGCACAGCAGTAACATTATCATACCAGTTTGCTATTACTATATCTACATCCCTATTTAGGCTTTTATTTGTTATTTTAATTGCCTTCGGATGTGAAATATCACATATATCATAAACAGGTATTAAAGTGGTTTCTGAATCCTTTCGATTATTTTTTAAATCATCAAGTACATTACCAGAATACCCAGCATTATCAATTTCTCGTTGTAATTTTTTAATTTGGGTATAATCTAATTGAGACTTCAAGTTTTCTGTTGTAAATACTGCATTTATTGACTTTCGGTCAAAAGTGTAGAATTTATCACAAATTACCAACAAATCAATATCGCTCGTACCTTTAATATGTGTATTTGTCATTACAGAGCCTTGATATTTGAATTCCACTTCTGATAATTTGTCTTTCAAGTGATTTTGAACTCTTTCTCCTGCCAATCTACTTTTTTGAGTGTATTCCGGCTCAACACCTTTCATTGCATAACGTACATATTTCAATATGTCACTATAAGAAATTGATGACAATTCATCACTAAATGCTTTTTCAAGGATTATGTTCTCAGGATTTGTCCTTGATTGAATATTTTCTATTAATTTTCTATAATCTTTCATTCTGTCAATATTTTGTAGTTGACTGCCTTGTGGCTAACTTATTAATATGAATCATTAAATAGTGATTATCTATAATTTTTATTAACGACTACTCTGTTAAGAGTATAATATACCATTTCTAGTTTTTTAATATTCATCTGCAACCAAATATAGACACAATTTTAATGCTTGTCAATAGCAATAAATGGAGGGACGAGTACTACTACATTGGGTAGGATAATTGAGTTGTTAAATATTTACTGTGCTGATCTGCAATCGTATACCTATTTGAGATGCTGCACTTTATTTCAATCTCTTTTTTGAATAAAAAGTGGGTTTGTTAGTATTTCGCTTACCAGTAATTGAAAATTAGTATTTTGATTAGGTAGAATATTATGCTAAATTGTAACTTACATTTGTATTGTGTTTGTATGTAAATATACATGAAATAGCATGCGTTACGCTGCGCAAGTATTACTAGAACTAAAGACCAACATGCGTTAGTAGTGTACTAAACGCATGCGAGTACATAGCTAATTGATTAATTGCATTTTTTTTGCTTCTTCTACTACAAGTACAAGGCGGTTTTTGTTAAACTTTTTGTACATGTTTTTGCAATGAAAGCTAACTGCATTTATGCTACTACCAAGTATCTTGCCTACTTCTTCGCGAGAATTTCCTTTAGCTAACAGAGTCAGTACCTGGTGTTCGGAACTTGTAAGATTTGGTATTGAATCGGAATCTGTTGGTGATTGAGTGCGAAATTCCGGTACTTTGGTACCAATAATTCTACGACCTTCAAGTACTGCATGTATTGTGTCTACCAATTCTTTTTTACCACAATACTTCATTAGTATGGCATCGGCTCGATTTAACCATGCGTTTTGTAGTAATACCATATCGAGTTCGCCGGTTAGTATTATTACTTTTTTATCAGGAAAAAGGGTTTTTATCTCTATGCAAAACTCTACTCCAGTTTTGCCTGGCATAAGTAAGTCAAGTAGGATAACTTTTCCTTTAAACCGTTTTAATAATGGGAGTGCCTCTTCTGCCGAATTTGCTGATCCAGTTACTTTAATTTTATCGGGTCCGTTATTAAATACTGCTTTGATGCCATCAATAACAACTGGATGATCGTCTATTACAAAAATGTTTGTCATGTTTGAAAAATTTTGTGCTTTTAAATAATAGGGTAAAATTACTATATCCCACGCCTCATGTCAAGATAGGAAAATGGGAGTATTACTCCTACCCTATTGAGTAGGATTTCGGGCTTGATTTTGTAATTAAAGCAGTTATATGTCATTTCTTGATTTATTTAATCAATCTTGATTCTTTTGATACTGCAATGATTTCTGATGTTTTTCTATTACCAAACTTACGACGAATATTTTTACAATGAAAATTTATTGTACCAATTTCTACAAATAACTTATTGGCTATTTCCTTATGAGGCAGCCCCAGACTTAATAGCTTAAGTACTTCAGTTTCTTTTTTCGTTAAGTCTACAAAGGAATGTTTTGCAAAAGTTTCTTCTAAAAATGGTGGTACATTTTTGCCTATTGATTTTTGACCTTTCATAACACTTTTAATTGTTGCCGAAAGTTCAACAATACCACAATCCTTACTCAATATACTATCTGCCTTATTGTTCCACATATTAAGCAGGATATTAGAATCGGATTCACCTGTAAAGGCAATTACCTTAATGTGGGGATATAATTTTTTTATTTGTTTACAACATTCAACACCATCCATTTCGGGCATTACTATGTCTAAAAGTACTAAATCAACATCAACGGTTTTAAGTACTTCGAGTGCATTTACTCCAGATTCTGCGGAAGCGACAATACTTATATCAGTATTATCTTCAAAAACTGACATTAAACCTTTAATTAAATACAGATGATCATCTACTGAGAGTACTTTTATCATATTATTTGTTTGGTAATTCAATCATAAATATTGTATCGGAATCGTTTGATTCAAAGTTAAATATACCATCAAGATATTGAACTCGATTACGGATATTTTTTAAGCCCATACCTTCATTATTCTTATCAGTTATAAAGCCTCCTCCATTATCTTCAACAGATAGGTTTATTACATCGTCATCTTCAATTAGCTGCACAAAAATTGTATCTCCTTTTGAGTGACGTATGGCATTATTAAGAAGCTCGTATATTAAAAAGTAAATGTTTATCTCCAATTTTTCGGGCAGTCGTACCTGAAAATTAGTTTCATAATGAACTTTAAATTTGCCTGACATATTTATAGATGAAACAAGGTTACGTATGGCTTTATGTAATCCCATATTTTCAAGCTCAGGTGGCGCCATTCGGTGAGACAAGTCACGAACATATTTGTGTATATCGGAAATAAATATTGACACTTCGCCATATCGCTTATGGGTATTAAAGAAACCATCGAACATAATTATTAGAGCACTTAACCGTGCTGCCAGCCCATCATGCAAATCCATTGCCAAACGTTTGCGTTCGTTATCCTGACCAAAAATATGGGCATTTGCAATTTCGAGTGATTTACCTTTTTGTACGATTTGCAAACGTGATTTGCTAAGGGAAAACTTTTGTCGGAAGTAAACTACCAAACCAATGGCAATGGCGAGTATTGCAAAAACACCAGCCATATAAAGCCATAGGCGTGTAATTTTATTTTCTTTCTCGAGTATTTGTTTTTCTTTTTGCTCAGTTTCGAATACTGCTGATAGGAATAAGAATTTTTGTATTTGCTGTTGTTGACGGTATTTATCGCGTTTTTGGATAAACAAATCGGTGTAAGCAAGTGCTTTTTTATAATCACCTATTTTTTCGTAGTAATCGCTGTAGGAATCGTAAATTTCTGATTCCATATCAAGGCTCTTGATTTCAATGGCGATATCAAGAGCCTCGTCAAGATAGTACTTGGCACTGTCGTATTTTGATTCTGCCATTAGTAGGTAGGCGTAATTGTTGTAGGTATTTGAGAGAAAATTTTGAAATCCTTTATTTTTTGAAATATTAATTGCCTCAGTATAATGTTCCCTACTTAAATTATAATTTTTAATTGCTTTATAATAAACCGCCATATTATTATGAAGGGCAACTTTTTCATATAATAGTTCAGGATTTTGGACAAGTAAATGCTCGGCTTTATTTAAATAACGTTGAATTGAATCAATATTATTAAATACATTTGTTAATAATATATAAACTGAGAAAATATCATCTGCGGGATTTATAATAGTGACAGAATTCAAGCTAAGTTTTAAATATTTGTGGCATTCATCAATTTCGCCAATATTATAATAAAGCAAAGCTAAATAATAATACAGATCTGCTTCTTTCAAATTAGGTTCACCTGCTTCAATAAGTTTTTTAGCTTCAACAAATACCTCAAGTGCTTTTGATGTAAATCCAATTGCTTGATAAATAACACCATAGTATAGCTGAACTTCTATTTCTTGTTGTTGAAGATTACTTTTTTTTGCAATAATAGCAGCAGAATCACATAAGTTCATTGCGTTAATCAATCTACTTGATTTAATCTCATTTTCAATTAAGATAAATAACACATCAAGTTTTTGTTTAGAATCATTATTTGATTCGGCAATTATTAGAGCACTATTAATATAATAAGTTAAAGAGTCAGTATTAAGATTTTTAAAAGAGTTAGCTTTTGACAACTGTTCCTTAAAATCCTTATTTTTATTAGTTTGAGCACTGACAATTATGTTTACAAACGTTATTAAAAATAAGACTATATATTTGTTAAATTGGATTGTTAGCATATAAATACGAAAAAATAATTTTAAACATTACAAAATTAGTAATTAGTCACATACAAAAATTAAATATTAAATATCTGCTAATTAAACCAAACACTCATTTCACAACCTGTAGAAGCCGTAAGTACTCTTACACCCCATTCATATTCTGTACTTAATGATTGTTCAAGTGGTGTACCTTCATAAACAGTATATGGGCCATATGTAATACTTTCATTTATGGTGTATATTTCAATACTTACCCAAGCGGTTGTTTGTACATCCTGATTTCTAACTATTATTGTTAACATTTTTTCCCCTCTACTAGTAGGTTTCTGTATAAATGGATTTGGTTTAGACAGAGTTTTTGTAAAGTTGTAACTAGTTGTTTCCTCAAAAGTGGTTGGGTCGGCAATTACGGGTACATCGTAAGATGGGATACCATATTGGGCCATTGCATTATTGGTTAAAACTGTGAGTGCTACTAAAACAAATAATGATAAGATTAATTTTTTCATGCTAATAATTTTTAGAGGTTAAAAAAAGAGTACGATACCCACTTATATTATTGTTGAGTGCGAACCGTTGTTTATTCCATTAAAAGTCAGTAGTAAAACGAAGCAAATCAAGGTAGGAAAAAGGGAGTTTTTGGTCTACCTGATTGGGTAGGGAAACGGGAGCATTAAATTGTTATTGCCTTTATTACAAAGGAGTTAATAATTTAGCATTTTGCATTTTATTTTTAGGGTGTAACTACAGCAATACACAAAGTTGTGTTGCAAAGTGGAATATTTGGGAGTATTTTGGAGGGTTGTAAGTTGGTAGACGGAACTAGAAGTTGAAAATTCGAAGTAGGGAGTTGGGTGTTGGGTAATCTAGTTAATCAATTTCCAAAGAAGTGTATACTCCTCCCCATCGAATTATTAGTATCATGAGCAATCGGGGCAACAGTGTTTACATCCTATGGAATTGGGATATGTTTTTGTAATTATCGCCAAGGCTTCGTCGCATGTGTTAAACATACCTATGTATATGTTATTAATCCATTTAGGATGATGGTCACAGTATTCGTCGTGAACTAAGTGGTAACCTGATTCATTTTTTGGGTGACGATCGACGTAGTAGTGTTTCATGGGGTGGTGGATATATGTTGTGTTAAAAGAAAAAGCACGCGTTACGCTTTGCTAAACGCGCGCTAATTGAGGATAATTACTTGCATCCATTTTTTTTACAAGTAATTTTTTCATGTGAAACTACCCAGTGAGTTGGATTATCAGTTGTATCGTATCCACAACCTGTTTTTCCACCTTTGTGTCCTTTATGGACTTCTCTTGTTGGTACATGCTTTACTGCCATAATAATATAATTTAGTTAGAAATTAATGTGTTTATTGGTTTGTGATTACCCTGCTGAAAAACGTAAGAGAAGTTTGAAACTCTGCACTTTCAGTTTAACATCTATCCAAGTCAAATATTTTAATAAATATTTTTCTTTCTTTGTTATAAAAATTCTGGTTTTACTATATTCAACCGAAACTCCGAACTTTCATTTTATAACTAAAACCTCTATATTTATGTAGCCATTGTTAGCGGTTTATTTTCTTCTTTTGTATTAGTTTAATACTATTAATCAGTTTTTTATTTTGTTCTAAAAATGTGTCCATATCAAACTGTCCTTTTGATAATTTATTGATTTTGATTATCACAGCCTTAAGTTCCTTTTGCAAGTCAAGTCCTAAATATGCTTGAGCTAATGATTGATATACCCATTCTTGGTCACCACGCTCCTGGAAAGTCTTTTGTTTAATTATGTCGGTGCAAATTTCAACTATTCGTTTTCTTGTCCGTTGGCTTTGTTTAAAATACGAAATTGCTTCCAAATAGTCTGTCTGAATAGTTCCTTTAATTGTCAGTAAAAAAGAGAAATTAATTCCATTGTAGTAATCTTGAGCAATGTGATATCCTTTTGAATAAAACCAAATTGATTTATCAAGATATTTCTCATCTTTAGTTTCTTCATACAATCGTTTGTTGATAGCTCCTGAAAGTCCTAAAGTTTCAGTATCTGTTGTTTCTTCAGGGCTTAATGGTAATAAAATATCTTCGGCTTTAAGAAGAGCTTTCTTAATTGTTGGTTTTTTATCTTTATAAGTTACTAGGGCAAACCGTTGCCGAAGAAAATCATTTTGAGGCTCAAATTTCAAACATACTTCATAAAGAAGACCAGCAACTTTAAATTCATTATTATTTTTCGCCTTTTCAGCATCGTTTATTAATTCTGAAAATGAAGGTTGAATAGTGTCTTTAACTATAATTCCCTTAAATTCCTTATCGTCAAATTTTGGAGGCTGTAATTTTGGTAAATAAGTGTAAACTGGACTATCATTTTTATTGTCTTTTAAGACATCTAAAACAGTAGTTTTAAGCTCTTTCTTAAACCGGTTGCATTCACTTACCCCAATATCTTTACCTAAGTGTTCATATTTGGATATTAATGTGTGATTTAAATCAAAAGGATATTTAGTTTGGTCTTCAGAAATAACAATTGTTGTATTGGGTCTCAATGCGTGTCTTACACCGAGTTCGTATAAGGCATTCGGGTTAAGAGTAGAAACATCTGCGATTACGATGTCTGCCTTATAGATCCACTCATACATTGGGACATCAATTATACCAGAATGTCTTATTTCTTTAGCTCTGAAACATTCTATACCTAAATCATCAAATACTGGTTTGATTAAGTTTTCAAATGTTTTGTCCAAATCAATTATCCGACCTGTTTCCAAATCAGGTTTGGGGCCAAAACCAATAATTACAAAACACGTTTTAGAATTAGCCATATTTTATGCATTATCTATTGCTGACGTAATAGAATCATATGTAAAAGACATTGCCCAATTTGCACCAATACCCATTAACGCATTGGGTGAAGTGTTTTTTCGGTCTGTTTTTACTGCAATAATTCTTTTATTTAATGTCATGGCTTTTTCAATTTCCCATTTGACCCAAGCACTTTTATGTGTTTTAGGGCCAACTATTACTAAAAAGTAAGTTGCGTTATTAATATACCTTGATATAACAGATTTAATTGCTGTAGCATTAGTACTATTTATTGACACATCAGCAGAATGGTCGTGAATTGAGAAGTCAAATAATTTATTTGCACCCCAAGCTAATAATAGATTTTTATAATGTTTGTCATTGTCGTAATCATAGCTAATGAATACTTTTTTTTTGTATACCATAATATTCTTATTTAGTTAATATTTATTCTTTATCATACTCAAATTTCTGCTATAATATATAACAACTAGTTATTATTATTTAGGTAATATGTAATCTGCTAATTGAGTCTGTATTAAGTAAAACTCATTCTTACTTTCTTACTTAAAAATTTGGAGATGTACTAAACCCCTTAAGCATAGATTACATAAACAAACTCATTCAGTTTTCAAATCAATCAAATGTACAACCTATTTATATACGTGTCAATAGCAAAAAATGGAGGGGCGAGTACTACTTGGATAAGTAGGGAAAAAGAGCTATAAAAATTGTAATAGTCATGTATATAGCATTTTAACTATTTCAAATGTTGCATTTTATTTTGGGTTATATTTGAATTGAAACGCATGGTTTTGTTAGATTGTAGTTACCAGCGTGTATTAATTACTCCATGTATCAATTGTAGAACCACTTTTGTTTTTCAAATATAAAATCTCCCCAGAGTCATTAATTTGAAAGCCTATTGTCGATCTGCTAAATGTTTTCATTCCTCCTTGAATTAGAATAGTACCAACAGGAATCTTATAGGCAGTTGGGTCATTCTTATCACCCAAAGTCCATGCAGTTATATCTTGTGTTGAACCATAGTTGTTTTTAATGGTTATAGATTCACCTGTTGTGGGTGTTGATGTTACAGAATAAATATAGACCTTTACAGGTTCTGACGGTGTTGGTGGATATAATGACTCGTCTTCATTTTTACTACACCCTATTAAAAGTAGTGAAGTGGCTAAGAGAATTATTAAATATTTCATGGATTTTAATTTTGATAAATGATTTAAATTTTGGTGAAAAGAAAAAGCATGCTTTACAAAATGGTAAACTCGTTCTAGCTAATTGCTTAGAATTACCTACATCCATTTTTTAAACAAGTGATTTTTTCATAAGAATCTACCCAGTGGCTTGGATTATTTTTTGTATCGAATCCACAACCTGTTTTTTCACCTTTGTGGCCTTTATGAAATTCATTCCTTGATACTGTTAAACCTGTTAGATTAGTTTAATAACAATTATAACTTTTCAAGTCCAGTGAGCCAAGTTTTTAGCTCATCAAAAATTCTTGTGTCTCTTGTAGTTTGTTTTATTAAATCACTACTAGAATATTCTTCTACATTTATGAACACTTTCAACCAACCAGTTAAATGATTGTAGTTGTCATTTATATACTTTCTTCCCTTTCCTTTAGTTCTACAGGAGCATATAATAATATCAGGTCTTTTTTCATCTACTAAATTGAGTTTGTCAATTTTTTTCACTTCCCATTCATTATCTCCTGATGAGTTAAACCCAATTGATAATTTATTTATAGTTAATACTCCGTGAGTATCTTTTAGATAATTGGAAGTATTTAATCCGATAATGTTTGGACACCCAAAACTGCTAATAATCCATTCAGCAGTTTTATTTATTTTCGAAGTCTTACCAGTTTCTGATTTTCCTTTTAATATAAATATTTTTCTCATTTTGGTATTTTGTTTTAAGTATTTTTAAATTCCTTTATTACTCATTTTATTACTTATTTACATTAATTTCTATCATCTATAAGTAATTCATTATCATCCATATCTTCAACAACTAAATCGATGAATTTATCAGCTAGTATACCTCTTGCTGATTTTTTTGTTAACCAAAGCATAATTCCTATTGCTGGTTTAATAGCAATGCTAGATATCGCTTTTTTTATCCATGTTTTTTTACGGATACTGGCTACTATTTGATTTTTCTTTTTATTTTTATCAGTATCTTTACCATTTGTAATATTATCAATAATAGTGGAGATTCTTTTTTTCAGGATACCTTTAAGTCCTAGTAAGTAACTTAATTTGATTCTTGGGAATGCAAATTTTTCCTCAGAATATTCACTTTCTTGCTTAACACTATATGTGTTTGTTGCTTCATCATAATTAATTCTTATGTCGGGTATTATAGGCAGATATTCTACCTTATTTAACATAACAGCATATGAATCTTTTATTCCCTGGTATCCAAAGTCAATTATAGGATTATTTGCATTATAAGGAACGCTAAAATATTTCTTTAAAAACTGTTGGCAATTTCTGCGACCAAGTAGAAAATCATGTTGTCTGAATTCCTTGGAGAAAAATCCACCAAATCCGCCAAAGGAGCCACAAGCGATATGATTCTCCTTCACACTATTTGCAGTTGAACGGGATGGTATTATTAAAAACCTAGTGTAATCATCACTCTTATAAACAGACTTCAAAACATCCTCTTTCATCCTAAGCTCACCAAGCATCGCTGAAATAATTTTGGGTATTACAAATTTGAAAGCTTTTAGTGGATTATACTTTTCCTCCGGTATACTATTATGACTTGGGAAAGGATCAATCATTAGCACGGTAGACTCAAAATTATGTGCGTTTATTTTGCGATCTTCCTCTTTAATGTTTAGTCTTTCATCTAATAGCTGCTGAGTGAATTCAAAGGGATCATTATTAATTGTGCCACCATCAATATTTAATGTTTCAAAATCTTTATCCGGTTTAATCACACTTTCGTCTACTCTGTTACCCAAATTGAGATTATGGTTATCTGTTATGTACTTTCCTAATCGATTAATTACTCTGGGTTCTAAACCTATGGGAAAACCACCAGTTGCCATTGCACACTGTACTAATATATCTTTATTGCATCCTTCGACGCTATTGAAGTTTAAAGGTATTTTACCATCATCCATATAATCACCGGAAGGTGACAATCTAAAATGAGCAAGATCAAAGTGTCGCTTCATTCGGTGAATACGAGTGTATGAAGGTGTATTAAATTCAATCTCAAAAGGTATTCCTCTTAGGTTTGTGAGCGTTGCTACAACATCAAGGTCAGCGGCAAAATATGATCTATTAACCTCTGGATCTTTAACAATATCAACTATATGTCTATTGGCAATAGTTTTAATAAAGGTTGAATTAAATAATGATTTCACCACTTTCTCAGTATTTTCATTATTCTCTTCAATATCATCACCAGATAACATTTGGGTCATCATATCAAGCCCCTCACTTTCTGTTAAATTTACCCATGAATGATACAATGGATTTTGAGTAAGCTTATGGGTTATGTTATTTTTAACATCTTTAGTATATACATGCGTAAACTTTGTTTGAATAAGCGCTGAAGTAAGAGCTGCGGTCATACCACCTGCCGAAGCACCACTTAGAACATCGATGACAATACTATGTTTTGGGATTCCACTTATCTTTCCTTCTTCCTGAAGTTTTTTTGCTTTTTCCCAATTTTCAAGTGCTTCGAGTAAATAATCTATTACACCTGCTGTATACGCGCCTGCTGAAATAGCTCCTGCCATACATACTCCCATATGAAATGTATCTTTTTGTTCGCTCATGGTTATTGTTTTAGTTTAGTTAGTATTATGTTTAGTTTTTTTTAAAGAAATATGTTCAACTTAATGCCATATGTCTTCATATATTGTTCTATAATCTTGCACCTCAATAATTTCAATTCCTACTGATTTTAGGAAAAACCTTTTACCTTCAGAAATTGAAGAATCTATTGTTGATCTCGTCAAATACCAACCTTTTTGTTTTCTATTTGGAAATACTTTGAAGTATTTTGCTCGTTCAATAAGTAACCATCTGGTAAAAACTTCTGTTTCATCAAGACCTAGTCCAAATATAAAAAGTGATTTGTTAAACACAATATGTAACCAGGTTTTATATCCATCCCAAAGATTTTGATTTTTGCCTCTAAACTGGAGATGATCATAGTTTTTATGAATTAAGGTCCTTGCTCTTGCTACATTACCCATATATTGTGAAAGACCTAGCTTAATACTTCTATGATATTTCATCATACCGTTGGGATACCAAACACCAAATCCTTCATTGGGCTGATCTAATACTCTATCACTATAGTAACATGACCAAGGATAGTAATCAGTAAATTTTGTACCTTCCATCCTTCTAAACTCAAGACCCATAGAATTAGGAATCAATTTATCAAAATTTGTTGTTAAAACTGGAGCATTCATTTCTTGAATTCGGTTTAGAATTAAATTTTGATTAATGTCTGAATTCCAGTCTGTCATTTTGTTTTGAACTTCCTTTTGCAAAATAGCACTGAAGTTAGGTGTGCCTGCATGTTGAATCTCCAACGCATCATAAAACTCAGTAAAAGAAATACCTTCTGGTATCATTGTTTGAGGACTAAATGAATACTTCCTCCATAAATCCAACAATAAATTACTCCATGAGATGCTATCATTTTTGTAGTGCTGGTTTATACCATTTCCGATTAGAAAAGCAATATCATTGGAATTATCTCTCAATAAATTTTTAATTTCAGATGTTCTCATATACTTTACTTTAATTATTATGTAGCTTTTGGGTGATATTTAGAAATGGTAACTACAGATTTTTAATTAGTATTTATAGACATCCAATCAAAATATCACTATTAAAAGTGGATGATAATAGTTGCTCGAATACAGATCAGTCTAATAGCAGTTCTTACAAGCTCTATAACCTCTATTTACGGCAGTAGAAACTGTTACACTACCAACATCGGATTTACATCTGTTAAGCCCTCTACAATAATGATTATGATAGGCGTAGGAGCTCTTGCTATTACAGATTAGCACTTTCGCTTCTGCTTTTTTAACTGTAACTTTATAGGTACTTAGAAATTTTGTAGCTACATAACCATTGTATTGGTCGAAACCCACCGAATAACTAATGTATGACCAGGCACCTTCAGTTTTTAATTGAACAACTTTATCATTTTGATAAAGTTTATGAACAATTTCCTTATTTGTGGAGGGGCCAGATCTCACATTTAATGATGTAGCAGATACATACTTTGTTGGTTGTGATAATAATGAAAGTGAAACTAGAAATGTAAACGATAACAATAGTAGTTTTTTCATGATATTAATTTTTAGAAAATAATTTGAGATATCTACGTATTTATGAAACCAGTATTAACAACCTCTAAAATAAGGAAGTAAAAGATACTTGTCAATAGTAAAAAATGGAGGGGTAGTTACTACTTTATCAGGTAGTAAAAAGTAATAGCAAAATATATTAAGTTCTGAACTACAGTTTATTCAACTATTTAAGCACTACATTTAATTTTAAGGAATTTTGTTAAGGGAAATACGATATTAGCATTTTGTGGTTACCAACCGTGTGAAACACAAGTTTTATCTTTCTGATATTTTACTGAGTGGGTTTGGAATAATTATATGACTTATGAAATCTGTTATTGGAATAAATACTGACCTAGTAATTATGAATAATCCAAAGTTAATGAACTTTAAGTTTGCATTACTAATACTAGCTTTCTATTGATTAAATAAAGTGGCATGGTTAGACTGAAATAACCAGAAAGCTTAAAATCAAAGAATGATTAAATAAGATTAACTATTTGACCTTATTATTTTACTATTAGGATTTTTAACTTCATAAAACCAGTCTTCATGACTTTCATAATAAATGGTAATACGTTGGTTATAATCATGAGGCACCATATAATCACCTTCCAGCAGCCAAAGTGAATTTGGTTTAATTGTATCAATTTGATTTTTGTTTCGAAAATAATGGATTTTATCGTTCATAGTATCTATAAATAAAAATGCCAGCCTTCCACTGTTGCATACACCAAAAGGAATATATCACGCCCAGACGTGACTCAGGAAACTGGCTAACCCATTTTCCTTTGGAAATATGCAACGGTGCAAAATTAAAAAAAATTGAGGTGTTCAATTAGGTACTTACTTTAATCATTTGGTACGTAATAGGTTGAGCATTCAACATTCGCAAAATCAGGTTATGAAAGATGGTTTGCTTGTATATTGAGCGATTTATCCTATAACTGAATTCATCTGGATATACCGGGCATATTGTGCCACCTGTACCGGACATATTGTGCCACTGAAAACAGATGTAATTTCAAGACCAAATTTACACATTAATTTATAAGT
>JASFZK010000002.1:0-16851 GCA_045267845.1 Bacteroidota bacterium
AGGCACAAGTCTGAATACTTTTATTTGTGCCACATGATCCAATTCTACGTTATGCTTATCAACTTCTACCTGGAAACGATCAATAATTTTTTGTTTCTTAATTAAATCTTCGTTATCCCTAAAAGAGATTTTATGTATTGAACACCAGTTATGCAAAAAAACATAGTCAGGAACAATTAGTGCAGCAGTAAACTTTTCATTTTCGCCAACAACCATAATCTGCTCAATAAATTGTGATTCTTTAAATTGATTTTCCACAGGCTGTGGAGCAACATATTTACCTCCCGACAGCTTAAATATTTCTTTTTTACGATCAGTAATTGTAAGCATTCTGTTTTCGTCCAAAGTACCAATATCACCAGTGTGAAACCAGCCATCTTTATCAATTACTTCCTTCGTTTTTTCCGGATCTTTATAATAGCCTAACATTAAGTTCGGACCTTTCTCCAATATTTCACCATCCTCAGCAATCATCACATCAAGCGAATCAGGCACAATACCCACACTTCCAAATTTTACACCTGGGTACGAAGGCATATTTGCCGAAATTAATGGCGAAGTTTCTGTTAAACCATAGCCCTCCTGCACAATAATTTGCGCTGCCCAGAAGATTCGGGCAAGACGAGGCTGCAATGCTGCACCACCACAAATAACACCTTTAAGTTCACCTCCAAGAGCCTCACGCCACTTACTAAAAATAAGTTTGTTAGCCATGGCAAGTTTTGCATTATAAATTGCACTTCTATTGGCAGGATTTGGATCAAATTTATCACCAACCCTTACAGCCCAGAAAAACAATGCCTTTTTAATACCAGATAATTCTCTTCCTTTATTAATAATTTTATCGTACACCTTCTCAAAAACCCTTGGTACAGTAATGAATACATTTACATGTATTTCGCGCATGTTATCACCAATGGTCTCAATATTTTCGGCATAATAAATGGTTAAGCCCAATGATTGCCATAGGTAATTTCCAACACGCTCAAGCACATGCGATAATGGCAAAAAGCTAAGTGCCCTGTGTTCACCATTTAAATAATTAACAACTGTTTGTGCCAGCAAAAAATTACTAACCACATTATTGTGCGATAGCATTACACCCTTCGATAGTCCGGTTGTGCCAGAAGTATATAATAAGGTTAATAAATCGTCAGGAGCCACATCATCACGACGTTCTTTAAGAGTTTCTGCAAATTCGTCAGCTTTAGAGTTACCAAGATCAGCAATTTCAGTCCAGTTTTTAGCTCCTTTAACCTCATCAAATGTATAAATCTCCTCAAGACTAGGTGTCTTCTTAAACAATGGTAGCATCTTGTCATACAGCTCTTTACTCGAAACTATTAATATTTTTGAATCAGAATGAGCAAGTATATGAAGGTATTCTTTATCACTAATGGTTGGATAAATCCCCACGTGCACACATCCAATTTGAGCCATACCGAAATCCAAAAAATTCCACTCAGGTCGGTTATTAGTAACTGTAGCAATTTTATCACCTTTTTTAAAACCCATCGCCAACAGGCCATAACTCACCGCATCAACATTTTTACGGTATTCGTTAGTGCTAAAGTTTTCCCATTTTCCATTACGCTTTACCGAAAGAGCAATTTCCTTGTTAAAATTCTCTTCTAAATTAGTAAGTACATCAAAAGTTCTGGTAATTTTTGCCATGTTATAAAGTTCTTAAAGTTTGAAAGTTCTTAAAGTTAAAAGTTTATAAGTTCATAAAGTTTGACAACTAAAAGTTACGAAGCTTATACTTTACAAATTCTACTGTTTATTAGTAACGACAAAAATATGATTATTTTCCGACAATCATAACTGCCTGAATATTTGTATTATATGATTTGCTAGTGTTATTTGGGCGGCCAAGCCGGGCTTTACGCTTATAGTTGTCTCATCCCGATTGCGGTACTGTAAGCAGTGCGTGATACGCTTGTTGCGTAATACGCCAGCCAACAATACCATCATCGGTATTTCAACAATCCCTCTACTTATGCTGTCATTTCGAGGTAAACGACCGTAGGGAGAGACGAGAAATCTCCTGAAAGCATGGTCTTTCCTCGGGGGATCTCTCACGCTCAACCTTCCTTTGGTCGGTTTCGGTTCGAGATGACAACTAGGTTCTTGGGGGATTCCAGTCTGTTGTTGGCAGGTATCCCTACAGTCTAAATGACAGTCAAACCTGAAAACCTGAAACCTAAACCCCCTACCCCGTATTAAGAGTAAACGAAAAAGTTGTACCTTCTCCAACATTACTCCTAACACTAATTGTTTGTCGGTGAGCCTCAATAATATGCTTAACAATTGCCAAGCCGAGTCCAATACCGCCTTTATCCCTTAATCTACTTTCATCTGTACGATAAAATCTTTCAAAAACTCTTTTTATATTTTCCTCAGGAATCCCAATCCCATCATCCCTGACTTCCACCAAAAAATTATCATGAAAATCGTACAATGATATCCTTACATTACCTTCATTTTGGTTTCCATACTTTATGGCATTATCAACTAAATTAATAAGTACCTGCCGTATTAGTTTTATATCAGCTTTAGCCCTAGCTGATTTGGATAAACGGGTAACTATGGTTATGGTGGTATTGTTGGCTGTGGCTTTTTGCTCCATAAAATCAACAACATCCTTAATCAATGCGTGAAGATTAAAAACCTCCTCATTTAGCTTCAACTCACCCGATTCAAGCCTGGTTATCTCTTCAAGGTCTTCAACAAGTGCAATCATTCTGTTAATACTTTTAACTGATTTCTTTAAAAACTTCTTGTTAATTGCATCATCTTGCAATCCACCTTCAAGCAGAGTATGAACGTAACCCTGGATATTAAAAATTGGAGTTTTAAGCTCATGCGAAACATTGCCCAAAAATTCTCGGCGGTATATTGCCATCTCTTTCAACTCATCAATTTCCTTTTTCTTTTCTTCACTCCATCTAAAAACTACCTGATTAACAATATCAAGCACATCGCTTTTGCTCTTACTTTTTTCGGTGTCGTTTGGTTTCGTACTTAAACGCCCAATTGTTTTGTAGATTACCTTTATCTTTTCATTAAAAAACTTGTTTAAACTAAAATTTATGAAAAGATAGGAGGAAATAAAAATAACTGCAATAAAGATTGAAAGGGAAACTACACTTATATCATCATTTGGGACAGTAATAATAACAAAGGCGACGACCGAAATAAGTGTCACCACTAACGCATTTAACAAAGCTATATTTCTTGCAGAATTTATTTTCATGAAACTACCCATAAAATTTATACCCAACTCCTTTTACAGTTTTAATAAACTCCACACCTATCTTCTCACGAATTTTTCTAATGTGTACATCTATTGTTCTATCGCCAACAATAACATCATTGCCCCATACCTTTTGAAATATCTCATCTCTTGAAAATACTTTATTAGGTGCCGATGCCAATAAGTATATCATTTTAAATTCTTTATTTGGAAGAACAATTTCATTACCATCCTTAATTATTACGAATTTCTCTTTGTCAATAATAAGATTTTCTACTTCAATCACCTTGTTGCTTTCATCATCCTTAATGGTAAAACGGCGCAATAAAGCAGCAATTCTACTAATAAGTACTTTTGGCTTAATCGGTTTTGTAACATAGTCATCAGCACCAGCCTCAAACCCTGCTATTTGCGAATAGTCTTCGGCGCGTGCTGTTAAAAAAACAATAATCGTCTCGTTTAGGTAATCTTCTTTTCTAATTTCTTTAACTGCTGAGATACCATCCATTTCGGGCATCATAACATCCATTAGTATAAGAGTTGGGCGATGTTTTTTTGCCTTTTCAATTGCCTTTAAGCCATTATTCGCAGTAATCACCTTATAACCTTCTTTAACAAGATTATAACTCAAAAACTCAACAATGTCTTCCTCATCATCAACCAGAAGAATACTAAATTTGCTGTTATCCATCACTTTGATTGTAAAATTAATTGACGCAATTTACCACAATTTAAAATAATGGTGAAGATGCATTATTAAATTTAGGTTAATAATTATAATATGGTTTGTGAAGTTGAAAGTTAATAAAATTAAAAGTTTGTAAAGCCTGCCTGCCGTAGGTAGATTGAAAGTTTCGGTTGAGTATTTTTATTATGGCGGCATGCATGCCTGTCTGCCGGAATGGCAATATGAAAGAGTTAAGTAGAGTTATCGAAAAACGCGTCAGCCGCAGCAGTAATTGCAGTGGTAGCTTATTGAAATACCATTGTTGTTTTTATTAGTTGGCGGATTATGCAATAAGCGTAACACGTACTACTTACAAAAACAAAATTGGATGAAATAACTACAAACGGAAAGTACGACCGCTACCCAAATACAAATTATATTAGTTTTGCAAAAAAACGATATTATTTGGATAAGCCTGATAAAAATACTAACATTGAGAACCTAGTGAAAACGCTGCCTGGCAAACCGGGGGTTTACCAATATTTTGATAAAGAGGCGCGCATACTTTATGTGGGTAAAGCAAAGAATCTTAAAAAACGTGTGTCAAGTTATTTTACTAAAAACCACCAGTCGGGGAAAGTAAGAGTACTTGTTAAAAAGATATCTGACATTAAATTTATCGTTACCGAAACCGAGTTGGATGCGCTACTCCTTGAAAATAATCTAATAAAAAAATATCAACCAAGGTACAACATTCAGCTTAAAGATGACAAAACATTCCCTTGGTTATGCTTGAAAAAAGAGCCATTTCCACGACTATTCCCAACAAGAATAATAACTCGTGATGGTTCAGAATATTTTGGACCATATGCATCGGTAAAAATGATGCGCACCATCCTCGATATTGTAAAGCAACTTTATAAATTACGTACATGTTCATTAAATTTATCGACAGCAAATATTAACAAGGGCAAGTACAAAGTATGCCTCGAATATCACATTGGAAACTGCAAAGCACCTTGTGTTGGCGAACAAAGTAGCGGCGATTATGACCAAATGATAAGTCAGATAAAGTTGATTATTAAGGGAAATATTGGTTCGGTAATTAGTGAGTTAACTCAATTGATGACCACTTTTGCAAACAACCTCGAATTTGAACAAGCACAAGCTGTAAAAGAAAAAATTGCTCTTCTGGAAAAGTACAAAAGCAAATCAACCATTGTTAATCCGAAAATAAATAATGTTGATGTAATGTCGATGGTATCGAGCGAAAGGCACTCGTACATAAACTTTTTAAAAGTAATAGATGGTGCTATTGTTCAGGCACATACAATTGAAATAAAAAAGAAACTAGAAGAAACAGATGCAGAGATACTTACTTTTGCATTACTCGATTTTAGGCAACGCTTCGAAAGTATTTCGAAAGAAATAATACTTCCATTTATGCCCGAAATTGAAATACCCAATGTTAAAATAACAATTCCGAAGCGAGGCGACAAAAAGCAACTACTCGATTTAAGTTTACGAAATGCCAAGCATACAAAAATCGATCGTCAAAAGCAGAAGGATTTAATTGACCCTAATCGGCATAAAAATCGCATTCTTGCCCAAATGAAAAAAGATTTGCACATGGTTGAATTACCTGTTCACATTGAGTGTTTTGATAATTCAAATATTCAGGGTGATTATGCGGTTGCGGCAATGGTGCAATTTTTAAATACGGTACCCAATAAAAAAGGCTACCGTCATTACAACATTAAAACAGTGGTGGGTGCAAATGACTATGCATCGATGGAGGAAGTTGTGAAAAGAAGGTATAGCAGGTTAATTGCTGAGGAAAAAAGCATACCTCAACTAATTATTGTTGATGGCGGAAAAGGACAGTTGAGCTCTGCCGTTAAAGCTCTAAAAGAAGTTGGATTGTACGGAAAAGTAACGATTATTGGTATTGCAAAACGATTGGAAGAAATATATTTCCCCAATGATTCGGTACCGCTCTATCTCGACAAAACATCCGAAACCTTAAAAATAATACAACGTTTACGCGATGAAGCTCACCGTTTTGGTATTACACATCATCGAAAGAAACGTGAAGCTGGTACAATAAAATCAGTTTTAACATCAATTGAAGGGGTTGGTTATTCCACATCTCAGAAACTTCTGAGTAGTTTGAAATCTGTTAAAAAGATTAAAGAGACCAGCCTTGAAGAACTTATTTCAGTGATTGGTAAATCAAAAGCTGCCTTAGTGTTTAATCACTTCCTGAGTAATAATTAATATCTTTGGATCTGTCCGAAATCTGGATAAATCAATAAAACCTTAGGTATATAAAAAAGAAAAGCCCCATCCGGGCGGACGGGGGCTTTTCACATATTAACCTAAAAACCCTCATGTAGAGGGATAACCCAAAAAATTAACCTGCTAAAGTTAATAGTTCTCTTCAGAACTGTTGCAAACATACAACAATTATTTGGAATATATCTAAATAAAGCAAAAAATAACAAGAAAAAACGAAAATAAATTGTAATCAGTTATTAATAAATAACATACACATGGAATTAATTGAAGCTTTTTTTTCTGAGGGTGAAATTCTTACCTAGATACAGTTTCCTTACCTGTTTATCATTGGCTAATTCTTCGGCTGTGCCGGCTTTTAGTATGGAACCTTCAAACAACAGATACGCTCTATCCACAATAGTAAGAGTTTCGTGTACATTGTGGTCGGTAATTAATATTCCAATATTTTTTTCTTTCAATTTTGAAACTATAGCTTGAATATCTTCAACAGCAATGGGGTCGACACCTGCAAAAGGCTCATCAAGAAGAATAAATTTAGGGTCAACGGCCAAAGCCCTTGCTATTTCTGTTCTTCGGCGTTCGCCACCCGATAGTTGAATACCTTTACTTTTACGTATGGCTTGCAAACCAAATTCATCGAGCAACGATTCAAGTCTTTCGTTTTGCTCAGCCTTGGTAAGTTTTGTAAATTCCATTACGGCCCTAATATTATCCTCAATACTTAGATGTCGGAAAACAGATGCCTCCTGTGCAAGATAACCTATGCCAAGTTGTGCTCTTTTGTACATGGGTTCGTTAGTAATTTCTCTATCGTCTAAAAAAACCTTCCCCGAAAAAGGTTTTATGAGTCCAACAACCATGTAAAAGTTGGTAGTTTTACCCGCCCCATTTGGCCCAAGCAAACCAACAATTTCACCTCTGTTAACTTCAATGGAAACATTATTAACAACAGTACGGCTTTTATATTTTTTTACAAGATCTTTAGTCCAAAGTTTCATATTATAATTATATTGGTTTACAGTATCCCTTCCTTTAATATGTCGTGCAAATGAATTACTCCACTATAATTACCATTTTCGGTAACTGGAAGTTGAGTAATATTATTTTCACGCATCAGAGCAAGAGCAACTACTACTAACTCTTCACCATCAACAGTAAGTGGATCGCTGGTCATTATATCACGGGCAACAAGTTTATTAAAGCTATCGTATTTCTCAATCATTCTTCTTAAATCACCATCAGTAACAACGCCAGCTAATTTATTATTCTCAAGTACAGCAGTGGCACCGAGTCTTTTTGAGGAAATCTCGATAATAACTTTAGAAACAGATGCATTTGCATCAACAAATGGCGCTTCGTTATTTGACGAAAGATCAATAACACGCATGTACATCCTTTTACCCAAGGAGCCACCTGGGTGGAATTGCGCAAAATCGTTAGAAGAAAACCCTCTCAACTCCAACAAGCTAACTGCCAATGCATCACCCATTACAAGTTGTGCCGTGGTGCTACTTGTGGGAGCCAGGTTATTTGGACAAGCTTCTTTTTCAACTGATACATCCAATACAAAGTCAGATTTTTTGGCAAGAAAAGATTTTGTGTTACCAACCAAAGCAATAATTTTATTCTTTCTAATCTTGAGCAATGGTATTAGCACTTTAATTTCGGGAGTTTCGCCACTTTTCGAAATAGCTATAACAATATCGTCTTTTGTCACAATCCCCAAGTCACCATGAATTGCGTCAGCTGCATGTAAAAAAATTGATGGAGTGCCAGTTGAATTAAATGTGGCAACTATTTTTTGAGCAATGTTCGCACTTTTTCCAATTCCGGTTACTATTACTCTTCCCTTTGATTCAAATATCATTTTTACAGAATTCACAAAATCACTATTTACCGAATTTGTTAACTCTTTAATTGCCAAAAATTCTATATTTATGACTGATATACCAGATTCTCGTATTTTATCGTTTATATCCAATTATATTTTTGTTAAAAATGTGAATTAAAAATTATTATTGTTACATTTGTATCTGAACTTTAAACAACTTATTTAAAAATAAATTGCCAATTAATGTTTTTCTAATGAATTTAATCTGTAATTTTACTACAAAGATATATTTTATCTAACTAACTGATGGGGACTAAATACGATAATTCCAAAATACGCAAAAAGCTGAAATCCTTTTTTGGGTTTTCTAGCTTTAAAGGAGAGCAAGAAAAAATTATCCAAAATGTGATGGATGGTAAAGATTCATTTGTTGTAATGCCCACAGGTGGTGGTAAATCGCTTTGTTACCAATTACCAGCTTTATTAAAACCAGGAACAGCAATTGTTGTTTCGCCATTAATTGCCTTGATGAAAAATCAAGTTGACATGATTCGTAATTTCAGCACAGAGTATGGTATAGCACATGTAATGAATTCGTCATTATCAAAAGCAGAAATGAACATTGTTAAGGAGGATTTACTTGCAAAAAAAACGAAACTGCTTTACATGGCTCCCGAATCATTGGTTAAGGAAGACAATGTGAAATTTTTAAGAGATATCGGAATATCATTCTTTGCAATTGATGAAGCTCACTGTATATCTGAATGGGGACACGATTTTAGACCCGTTTACAGAAAACTCAGACCAATTATTAACTCAATTAATCCTAACCTTACAACAATTGCCTTAACAGCTACTGCAACTTTAAAAGTACAGGAAGATATTCTTAAAAACCTTGAAATTTCTGATTCTGAAGTATTCAAAGCCTCTTTTGATAGGGCAAACTTATATTATGAAGTACGCCCGAAAACAAAGGAAGTTATTAAAGACATCATAAAATATATAAAATCTCAACCTAACAAATCAGGTATTGTTTACTGCTTAAGCAGAAAAAAAGTTGAAGAAATTGCTGAGTCACTTGTTGTTAATGGAATCAAAGCCTTACCATACCATGCCGGCCTCGATGCGACTACACGTAGAAATAATCAAGATATGTTCCTTATGGAGGATGTTAATGTTATAGTTGCAACAATAGCTTTTGGAATGGGGATTGACAAACCTGACATTCGCTTTGTAATACATCATGACATACCTAAAAGTATTGAAGGATACTATCAGGAAACGGGAAGAGGCGGACGTGATGGTAGAGAAGGTAACTGCATTACTTTTTATAGCTATGATGATATTCAAAAACTTGAAAAGTTCATGAAAGATAAGCCTGTGGCAGAACAAGAGATTGCCAAGGAGCTACTTTTTGAAACTGTTACTTATGCTGAATCGTCAGTTTGTAGACATAAATTATTACTTCATTATTTTGGTGAAGTTTATTATAAGGAAACCTGCGGAGCCTGCGACAACTGCTTAAATCCAAAAGAAAAATTTGAAGGTCAAGACGATATCCGGCTAGCATTAAAAACCATATACGAATTAAAGGAACAGTATAAAGCAAAAACAATTGGAGAAGTATTAGCTG
Organism: Bacteroidota bacterium; assembly: GCA_045267845.1. GTDB lineage: Bacteria > Bacteroidota > Bacteroidia > Bacteroidales > F082. The sequence goes on from JASFZK010000002.1 coordinate 9,686, forward strand.
GTAAAAAAAGTAGCGATGTTAAATCCATTAAGCTTGACAAAACAGCCGTTTTTGGTGGGGGTAGTCAGCACGACGAAAAATATTGGGTAATGGTTATTCGCCAAGCACTTATACACAGACTATGTGAAAAAGAAATTGAAAATTACGGCATAATTAAGATTAACGAAAAAGGCCATGACTTTATCGCTAATCCGCACAGTATACTTATTGCAAAAGATCATGATTATGATCGTAGTGATGATGACGACATTATTTTAAAGGCAGGCGGTCAGCGTCAAGGCGGGTCTGATGCTACTTTATTTGCACTATTAAAAGATTTGAGAAAAGAGATCTCAAAAGAAGAAAACTTACCCCCTTTTGTTATTTTTCAAGATCCATCGTTGGAGGATATGACTATTCAGTATCCAATTACTGAGGAGGAACTAAAGCAAATTTCAGGAGTTGGCGTTGGAAAAGCAGCCAAATATGGAGGCCCATTTTTAGAACTTATTTCAGATTACGTTGAAGAAAATGAAATTACCAGACCAAATGATATGGTGATTAAATCTGTTATTAATAAATCAGGTTTAAAAGTATATATTATACAAAGTATTGATCGTAAGCGTCCACTGGATGATATAGCTTATGGCAAAAATTTATCACTAAGTGAAATGCTTAGCGAGATAGAACATATTGTTTCTTCGGGTACAAAACTAGATATTAGCTATTATATTGATAACGTAGTTGATGAATATCATCAAGAAGATATTTATGATTATTTCCTTGAAGCAGAAACAGATTCTATACAAGATGCACTTGACGAACTAGGTGAGTCAGAGTTTAGCGAAGAAGAAGTTAGGTTAGTGCGAATCAAGTTTTTATCTGAAGTAGGAAATTAATTATAGCTGAATTAATATTATGGAATTGTCCAAATTTTCAAACTCCAACTTGAGTATAATGAAGCTATTTTCATTATTTATTATACTTCTTGCTCTTTCTTCTTGTTACGAAGAAAATAAAACCGTAGTAATTATTCCAAGCAACCTACTTTCTGAGCAACAGATGATTGGTATATTAACCGAAATTCAAATAGCTGAAGCAGGATTTAGCATTAACAAGAACAGAAAAAGTTCAAACGAGCTCAAGCCTGAATATTATAACAAAGCCCTTGAACAACACTCAATTACTTTAAAACAGTTTAAAGAGAATACTAACTATTACCATAATTACCCTAAAATTATGGAAAATATTTACGAGCAAGTATTAGCCAATTTGAGCCAAATTCAAAATAGTGTGATTAAAGAAAAGGAAGCATTTGATGAAAAAGTAAAGGCTGATAGTATTACTATGATTGAAGATAGTATTAAACTCATTTTACAAGACAGCACACAAATTATTTTGGCAGACTGAAAATAAGTAGGTTTCTTAATGCATCAAAAGCATTGTTGAGGATTATAAATTAATTATCAAAAATTACTTTGTAAATACGGCCACCCTGGATTCAATATCAATACTGTCATTAAGCGAAAATTTGAATTCGAGCCTACCACTGTTAATATAACTGCCTGATCCGTTTACCATATAATTCGAGCCCAAGGACTGGTTATCAATATCAATATTATTTCCAACAACTAATCCCACAGCGGTAGAATTCAAATCAGCAAAATTATTCAATAATATCTCTGACGAATTGGAAGGATTTGCTGTGATTGTAGCATTATAATTCAATCTTGCAGCTTGGTCACTCACACTCCATGTGCCAAAATATTTGTCAATATCACCATCTTCATCATCAGATGTTACAGCACATGATTGAATAACCAAAATGCCAGCAAAAAAAATAATCGAGATTATAAACTTATGATTCAAAACTGAAATATTTCTAAAAATTTAATTCAATACAGAAATTCTTTTGGTACCAATATTCTCTTTATCAGATTCAATCTTAACAAAATACAAGCCATTATCCAGTTCGTCAACCGGAAATACAATTTGGTTTATTCCTTTTTGAAGATCCATAACCTCCTCTGAATAAACCTGGCGACCTAATAAATTGTATATTGTTAAATAAACATTCACTGATGAGTTTAATTCGAACTCAATTGTTCCTTTAGCTTTAACAGGATTTGGAAAAATATTAATCTCATTATTATTGTTTAAAACTTCCTCAGTACCAACCATAATTCCACCAGCTGCAATAACTGCATTTGTAATATTTTCTTCACTTGGATACCAAATGTACTGCTCAACAATTGTATGATCAGGCGTTATTAAAATTACGGTTGGATATGATAATATTTCATATACCCCATATACAATATTACCTCCACCCTGACTTCCACTTGATGTGGGAAATGTTAGGCCATGAATAGAATCAAACTCAATTACTCCCTGATTATCGTTACCCCAGTTTATTCCTAAGAAGTAAACATTACCTTCGTTATGCCCAAATTTTTCATAACAAGCTTGAAAATCAGGTGCATAATCATGGCAAGGGCCACATGTTGTTGAGAAAAAATCAATTACAACTATCTGATTTTCATCGTCAAGTAATGGGAAAAGTGAGATTGGCACACCATATACTGTCTTAACATTAAAATCAACAGCATCAGTTAATGTTGTTTGAGCAACTACACCTCCAAAAATCAAAACACTTGTTACTAAAAATAATAGCTTCTTTATCAAATCGTAATTATTTATTGTTGATTGCTAAATTACATAAATAATTTGTTGCAAAATATAGTGTATTCTTATGCTACTTCTTGCTTACTAAATTGCATTAAGTACATTATCGGCCAAACGGCTTGCACCTATTCTAAAATATTTGCTTGTAAGCCACTTTTCTCCAAGTACACCTTCTACTAGTAAATAATAAATAATGGCTTCGTCAGGTACACCAATGCCACCTGCAGGTTTTATTCCAATCATTTTCCCCGTTCGGTCATAATACTCTTTAATGGTATCAAGCATAATTAAAAAAGCCTCGGGTGTAGCTGCAGGATCAATTTTACCTGTTGATGTTTTTATAAAATCGGCGCCTGCCAGAATTGAAAGTTCGCTAGCCTGCCTAATCAAATCAACTGTTTTAAGCTCACCCGTTTCGAGTATAACTTTAAGATGGGCATTACCACATGCCTTTTTAATCGCCTCTACTTCTTTTGTAATAAAACCACTATCGCCTTCAATTAATTTACCACGCGATATTACCATGTCAATTTCATCAGCGCCATTGGCAACAGCATCAATTACCTCACTAACCCTAATAGGGAGGGGTGATTGACCACTTGGAAAAGCTCCAGCAACACATGCAACATTTACTTCATGTTGTTTAAGCATCTCACTAACAGTTTTTGCAAATATTGGATATACACAAACAGCAGCAACATTTGATAAACCTTTATCTTTATATGAAACAGCTTGTTTACACAAATCTGTTACTTTTTTCGTTGTGTCATCTCCGCTTAGAGTTGTTAAATCAATAAAGCTCAAAATCTGTTTTAGCATCTCCTTTTGGCTAACATTTTTTAACCCAGTATCTACTAGTTCATTTACGCGAGCAGAAAGTTTACTTATTGTGGTACTATAATTTTCGAAAGATTGCATAATTATATTTTTTGCAAAAATAGCAATAGACTTCTTAATATGAAATTATAAATATACGAAAACGTAATATTATCCAAAAGCGTAAAAGCAAAAGTGTCTTTTCCGTGTGGTGAAAATTTTCATTATACTGAATCCGCAAATATATCATACTGTATCTCAACACCTTTACTTAAATAATAAATTACAAATGCTTTTTTGGCATATCAATTGCTATAGTATATAAAACATAAATAAATGTTTACAATTAGTTTAAAAAAAAATACAGATAAAAGAGTTGTACATCAAAAGTACTTCAAATGCGACAGATGTGGTTACATCACGATTGTAAGAGATTCTGTTTGCCCAATTTGTGCAAAAGATGGCTTCAAATTAATAATGAAATAAATTATACCTGCTATGGAAATAAACAACTACTATTCTCCTGACCAGATTGAATCTATTGGATTAATAGAGAAAGAAATTAAAGATATACAAGCTAGCGTATATATCAAAGATCACAAAGTATATTTTTTTGAGTCAATCGATAAAGAAAAACTCAGATTATATTCAATCATTAATGAGCGATCCTTTTTCCTTTAATCGGATTTAATATCCGGCAAAAGCCCGCCTAAAGACCTTGCAACGTACCAGATGTGAGGTTTTTTTTTATTTTTGTGTTTATGATATGTTTTCCAAATGCTAAAATTAACCTGGGATTATCAGTTACTAATAAACGAACTGACGGTATGCATGATATCGAAACATGTTATATCCCAATCCCTCTTTACGATGTACTTGAAATCAAGCCATCGAATAAATTTTCACTAACACGTTATGGTTTACCATTAGATAATAGTGATGATAAAAACATCATTATCAAAGCCTGGGAACTACTTATATCCGTAAATAAAAATATCAAGCCTGTAGAAGTCTGTTTGTACAAGAATATTCCAATAGGATCAGGACTTGGCGGAGGATCATCAGATGCTGCATTCTTTATAACAGCTATCAACAGTATATTTTCACTTGGTATAACAGCAGCTGAATTAGAATTATTGGCTTCAAAAATAGGAGCCGATTGTCCTTTCTTTATCAAAAACAAACCTACAATTGCTACTGGTACTGGAAATATTTTCCATCCTATAAGGAACCCAGTTTTAAATATGCATCTAACAGTTATTTTTCCAAATATAAACTTGTCAACAAAAAATGCTTTTGAAAGGATTACTCCAAATAGAGGTAAAGAGTTGAGAAATATATTAAACAACAATAAATCTAGTTGGCGATATTTACTAAAAAATGATTTTGAAGAAATAGCAATCAATGAGTTTCCTGAGATTAAGTATATCAAAAATACACTCTACGAACTGGGGGCTACTTACACATCAATAACAGGAAGTGGATCTGCAATTTATGCGTTATCAGCAAAGCCACTTAATACTGATATGTTTGCTGGCAATTACCTGATATGGTCGGAGGTTTTGGTTTTATAAGTAATTTGCAATTTTTATACTAATTAATGATTAAAATGAATAAAGTAACTCTAATTACCGGTGCCACAAGCGGTATTGGGCGCTCCTGTGCTTTTCTATTTGCAAAAAATAAACATGATATTATTATTACTGGCCGTAGAACCGATAGGCTTGATAAAATTTCAGAAGAGTTAAAATCAAAATTTGGTATTAAAGTATTTACACTCTCTTTTGATATTAGAAACAATGAGGCTGTTAAAAGTGCAATTCAATCTTTACCCAAAGAGTGGAAAGATATAAGTATACTTATTAATAATGCCGGCTTAGCTGTTGGATTAAACACTATTCAAGATGGTGATATTGATGACTGGGAAAGAATGATTGACACAAATATTAAGGGTTTGCTATATATGTCAAGAGCTGTGCTACCATTGTTAGCAGAACGAAATAGCGGTCATGTAATAAATATTGGCTCAATTGCCGGCAAGGAAGTTTACCCAAATGGAAATGTTTATTGTGCTACAAAACATGCGGTTGATGCATTATCAAAAGCTATGCGAATTGACATGGTTAAACATGGCGTAAAAGTTACTCAAATAGCTCCTGGCGCGATTGAAACTGAGTTCTCTTTTGTTCGCTTTAAAGGAGATCAAGAAAAATCAGATAGTATATATAAAGGTTACAACCCCCTTCTGCCAGATGATGTGGCCAATGTAATATATTATACTACAACTCTTCCCAAACATGTTAACATCAACGATTTGGTGTTGATGCCAACAGCCCAAGCAAGCGCAACGGTTTTTAATAAAGAATAATTTGTTGTACCAGATTTAAATATGAATAACCATTTTCTTACAGACCTTTTGTAAACGCCTGTCACTATCAGACTTACAACTACAGCTATTTTTTCTACTTTTGTAAACTCCTATTATATATATACATTTTCATTATGGAAGTAAAACGCATATTTGATATTATTCCTCATTACGGGAAAAATTACAAGCCCAAGGACGATGTTTTAGTTGGGAAAGAGAATGGAGAATGGGTTAAACACGATTTGGCAAAATATAAGAAAACGGCAAATAATGTTAGTTATGCACTGATGAGTCTTGGAGTAAAAAAAGGTGACAAGATTGCTACCATTTCAAATAACCGACCTGAATGGAATTTTGCGGATATGGGAATAATGCAAATTGGAGCTATACACGTCCCCTTGTATCCTACAATTAGCGCTGATGATTATCAATATATACTCAAACACGCAGACATTAAATATGTGTTTGTATCCGGCAAGGAACTTACTCGAAAAATTGGTCATATCCTTGAATCAATAGACATTATTAAAGATGTTTATACTTTTTCAAAGGTAGATGGATATAAACATTTTACAGATCTTGTTGAAATTGGCAATAAAAATCAAAACAGCAAGGAGCTTGAAAAAATAAGTGCCTCCGTTGATAAAGATGATATTGCTACACTAATATACACATCAGGCACAACAGGTTTCCCTAAGGGTGTAATGCTTTCGCATAATAATATATTAAGTAATGTTCGTGCATCATTCGCTTTATTTCCAGTTGACGAAACCTCAAGAGGGTTGAGCTACCTGCCTCTATGCCATGTTTACGAAAGAATGGTAAACTATGTACTTCAATACAAAGGTGTATCAATTTATTATGCCGAAAATATGGCCACTATAGTAGATAATATACAGGATATTAAACCTCATATAATGACTACTGTACCTCGTTTACTTGAAAAAGTTTATGATAAAATTATGGCTAAAGGCAGAAAACTGAAAGGAGCTCAAAAACAAATATTCTTTTGGGCCGTGAATTTAGGCTTAAATTATCAATTTGACAGACCTTACAGATTCCTTTACAATGCTCAGCTAAAGATTGCTAACAAACTGGTGTTCAGTAAATGGAGAGCTGCTTTTGGTGGCGAGATGAGATCGATAGTTTCTGGTGGAGCTGCTTTACAACCACGACTAGCTCAAGTATACAATGCTGCCAGAATACCAGTTGTAGAAGGCTATGGAATGACTGAATCATCACCTGTAATTGCTGTTAACACTTATGAACCTAGACAAAGAAAAATTGGTACAGTTGGCCCCCCATTGGAAAATGTTAA
>JASFZK010000003.1:0-10381 GCA_045267845.1 Bacteroidota bacterium
AGCTCTAAAAAAAGCCACTGAATCCGATCGCTTAAAATCAGCATTTCTGGCAACCATGTCGCATGAACTACGTACTCCTCTCAACTCAATTATTGGGTTCTCGGATTTAATATATAAAGATATGCATATTGACGACATTGTTAAGTTTTCTAATACTATTAAGTCGAGTGGTGAAGATTTACTTGTTATGGTGGAGGATCTGTTCGATATTACTCTTATTGAATCTGGTATGTCAAAGGTAAAGAGTAGTGATGTAGAGGTAAATGCATTACTCAGGGAGATACTAGAGGTCATTAAAATTGAACAATATAAAACAAATAAGAGTAATCTGGAATTGGTTCATACAATTCCTTTAGGAGCCGGAGCAACTATAATTAATACTGATTCTGCAAAACTCAAGCAAATACTAATTAACCTTCTGAGAAATGCTCTTAAGTTCACTCATGAAGGACATATACATTATGGGTATAGTATTGAAACAGAAGAGGGTAAGCCAGTAATCAAATTTTTCATTGAAGATACTGGTATTGGTGTTCATAAAGACAAATATGAGCTTATTTTTGACGTGTTCAAGCAGGTTGAAGATTCTCACACCAGAACATATGGGGGTACAGGAATAGGTTTGTCAATTGCTAAAAAACTTACGGAACTACTAGGTGGCAATATTTGGGTTGAATCAGAGGTGGGAAAAGGCAGCACTTTTTATTTTAGTATACCTTATGAAGAGCCTGAAACAATTATCAAATTGAATGAATTAGAAGTAATTGATATAGTATCAACATTGGGAGCGTATAATATTCCAAAGGAAAAAACGATACTAATTGTTGAAGATGACAAGGCTAGTTTTGAGTTTTTAAAAGTAGTACTTGAAAAATCTGGATTTAACATTATTTGGGCTAAAGATGGTGAAGAGGCCATTAATGCCTGTAAAGAAAAAACTCAAATATGTTTAGTTTTAATGGATATAAATATGCTGGTTATGAATGGTTACGAAGCAACCAGACAAATAAAGAAATTTAAACCAAATCTCCCAATTATTGCTCAAACTGCATACGCCAGTTCCGGTGACCGCGAAAAGGCAACTAAAGCAGGGTGTGATGATTATATTTCTAAACCCATTAAAAAGGATATTCTTATGGAAAAGATTGGGAAATGGATTAAAGTTTCAGGTTAACTGGTTTCAGGTAATATTTTCAGGTTAACATAACAAAAAATAAATGTAGAATGATAGGATCAAAACTTAATATATTGGTGAAAAAATCACTACCCTTGGTTATAGCCTTGTTGTCTTTTTCAATTTTGTTAACAGGATCGTTTATATTCACAAATTATAAACAGGATATACTTGAAAAAGATATGAAAGCAAGGCTTTCTGAGATTTTGATGACAAAAAAATCAAAGCTGGAGAAAGCTCTCTATTCACGAATTCATTATACAAAAAGTGTTGCAGCATATGTTTCGGTAGTGCCAGATATATCAAATAGCGAATTTTACAATTTAGCACAGCAACTAATTGATAATGATTCAGTAATAAGTACAATGGCACTTTCGAAGAACTGTATTTTAAATGCCATATATCCTTTAGTAGGGCATGAAGCTGCAATTGGATTGAATTTATTAAGCCATCCTGAGCGCAGAGAGATTGTTGAAAAAACCATAGAAACTCACAGTACTTTTATTGCAGGTCCGGTAGAGTTGATTGAAGGAGGAATTGCTTTTTAAGCTACACTCCAATATTTGATAAAGTTACTACCGATACAAATAATTTTTGGGGAGTAACTGATATAGTTTTTAAACAAGACATGTTATTGGAGCAAGCTAATTTAAAAGAGAGTGAATTAGGTTTTTTATTTGCCATACGCGGTTACAACGGGCAAGGTAATAATGGGGCTATTTGGTGGGGAGATGAGAAAGTATTTGAACATAATCCTATTACAATAGATATTGATCTTCCTTATGGAAGCTGGGTATTAGCAGCTATACCAGAAATTGGTTGGGCATCATACCTGAACCAGGATAAAACAATTAAAGTGTTACTGGCTATATCATCATTAATTATTAGCATATTAATTTGGCTTATTAGCCGATCTTTTATAAAGATTATTAAGTCGGAACAAAACCTAAAAGCTGTAGTAGCAACTAAGGATAAATTTTTCTCTATTATAGCCCATGATTTAATAAGCCCATTTAATATTATTCTTGGATATAGTGAACTATTAAAAACTCAATATGATGATTTAAATGAAAATCAGAGAAAAAAGTTTATTTATGAAATCGACAAGTCATCTAAAATTACTTTTGAATTATTAGAAAACTTGCTTCTTTGGGCAAAATCACAAAGTAATAAACTTGATATAGTTAAGAAAGATTTGAAAGTAAAGAAACTAATTGATGACGCTCTTAAAGTGTATATTCCGAGTGCTCAGAAAAAAAATATTAGCATTGAAATACGCGTTTCTGAAGATCTTATTATTAATGCTGATGAATTTACAATCAGTACTGTTATAGCTAACCTATTCAATAATGCCATAAAATTTACTCATAAAAATGGAAAAATTAAAATTAGCGCCATTCAAAAAGAAGGATTTGCCGAAATTAGCATAAGTGATAATGGCATTGGAATTCCTTCAGAAATTTTACCTAAGCTATTTCGTATTGAAAATAATGTTTCAAGGTTAGGTACTGAAGATGAAAGGGGTACAGGTTTAGGATTAATAATTTGCAAAGAATTTATTGAAGAACACAACGGAAAAATATGGGTAGAAAGTGATCTTGCTAGTCATGGTAAAGGAGTAGGAAGTACTTTTTATTTTACGCTTCCCATCTAAAACTTAATAGTATAATAGGTGGTTTCAGGTTTTAGATTTAAAATTGGCAACGCAAAGTTTATTGCGCACACTTAATACATAATGAGCCCGGCATAATCAGTAGTCGCTGTATGGGAATTGGTGCCCCACACTGTATGCAACTTCCAAAATTGTCATCATTAATTCTTTCAAGAGAAATGTTTATTTTTTTAAATTTATCCTGAGCTTTTCTTAAAGCAGCCTCATTAATACTTTTATTAATGATGGCATCCATGCGGCTAACTCGTCCAATGGCGCAATCGGGCTCTATGGGTTGGGTAAGCTCATTCAATTCTTCTACCCGTTTAATCGTTTTAGCTTTTTCCCTTAACAAATAATCAACTATTTTGGTTTTTTCCTGCTCAGTCATTAATATGTTGTTGTAAAGTATAAATAAACATACGGTAAAGATATAATATTTGGTAATAATTTTATCCTTGCCGTTTAACTTCACATTGCAAACGCATCAAAAGAAATATTGTATTTATTTTATTTGAGTAACTCTGTGTCTTCTTTGTGATACTTTGTGTTATAGCTATTTCACAAAGGCACTAATGACAACGTCGAGCACACTCTGGTAATGGTTCATCAACAATTAGTTTTGCGTTTTTTACTTCAACACATTCCGATGGGTCACAACATGTGTAGCAGGTTCGTTTCATTGCTTTAAAGTCGATAAGTTCAATATCAGTAGAAAGAAAGTTATCTTTTACTGGCTCTTCGCGTAATAAATCGGTACTAAGGTATTTTTTGTTGTCATCTGCAAAAACAGTAACTACAATTGCGTCTTTTCCAAGTTGTTCCTGAACTTTTAATGCACCTAAAAAGTTTGCCCCAGATGATATTCCAACGCCAATGCCAAGACTGCTGGCCAGTTTTTGAGCCATTATTATTGCATCACCATCGTCAACACAAACTACTGAATCTAGTTGGTCTAATTGTAAAATTGATGGTATAAATTCATCCGAAATTCCCTGTATTCGATGTTTTCCTACTTTGTGCCCTGTTGTTAATGTAGGCGAATTAGCAGGTTCGAGGGGATGTAATTTTATTTTTGGATTTCTTTCTTTTAGATATTTTCCAACACCCATAATTGTACCTCCCGTACCAACACCAGCAATAAAAGCATCAGGAATTAAATCTCTAAAACGTAATTGCCACCAAATTTCGGGGCCAGTTGTAATGTAATGAGCTTCACAGTTATGTTCGTTAGAAAATTGCCTTGGTAGAAATGTATCATCACTTTCTCTTGCAAGTTTTTCGGCACGTTCAATACTTCCTAAAAAACCACCTTCCTCTTTGCTAATTAAGTTTATGGTTGATCCCAGACTTTTGATTAGGTTTATTCTTTCGCTACTCATCCAATCGGGCATAAAAATAGTAATGGGATGTCCCAAAGCTCTACCAATTGCCGCAATAGCAACACCTGTGTTCCCACTTGTTGCTTCAATAATTAAATCACCCGGCTTAAGCAGTCCTCTTTCATACCCTTTGGATATAATATGAAAAGCCATTCTGTCTTTTATGCTGCCGGTCATATTCAAATTCTCAGCTTTTGCATATATTATTCGAGGCTCACCTTTATATGTAAATCTAATGGCCAAAAGTGGTGTATTACCAATTAAACTTGATAAACCATCTAATCGCTTTTCAATATTTGCATCCATATTTGTACAATTAATTACACTATACAAATTAACGGCAATATTGTGAAGCTGTGGTTTATTGAGCTATGACATATAACAGCTTTGGACAGTAATTTTAATAATTGATTATTTATTGCGTTATTTGTATTAGATTTAAAATAATTAGTGATTATATGATTGAGAAAAATGAGAATGTAGTTCGATTACCCATTCATTTAAATAAATATATTGTTGAGCAGAATTATGATAATTACACTGCTGTGGATCATGCTGTTTGGCGTTACATAATGCGTATTAGTCTTAATAATTTACAAGGGAAAGCACATAGCTCCTACGTGGAGGGATTGAAAATAACAGGAATTAGTTTGGAAAAGATACCGAACATTGCTGATATGAATGTTATTCTATCAAAGATTGGATGGGGCGCAGTATGTGTTGATGGGTTTATTCCTCCAGCAGCTTTTATGGAGTTTCAGGCTTACAACGTACTTGTAATAGCTGCTGATATCAGAAGTATTAAGCATATAGGGTATACTCCAGCACCTGATATTGTGCACGAAGCAGCAGGTCATGCCCCCGTTATTGCTGACCCTGAGTATGCTGAGTACCTTCGTCTTTTTGGTGAAATAGGTAGTAAAGCACTGCGTTCTAAGCGTGATTTTGATCTATATGAAGCCATTCGCTGCTTGTCCATCATAAAGGAAAATCCAAAAGCCACCGATACTGAAGTAGCAAGGGCAGAAGAAGAAATAATACTCATACAAAACGATATGGGTGAGCTTTCGGAGTTGGCTAAAATAAGAAACCTACATTGGTGGACAGTGGAATACGGACTAATTGGTAGTGTTGATGATCCTCGTATATATGGTGCAGGCCTACTATCTTCAATCAGTGAAAGCGCAACCTGCCTGGAAGAAAATGTTACTAAGATTCCATATGGTATTACTGCTGCCGAATATAGTTTTGATATAACTACTCAGCAACCTCAATTATTTGTAACACCCAGTTTTATGTATTTGAGCACAGTGCTTAATGAGTTTGCTGACACCATGGCGTTGAGACAGGGGGGGGCAGAAGGTGTTCTTAAAGCAATAGATTCGGATGCTTTGGCAACTTGTGAGCTAACCTCAGGGTTGCAAATTAGCGGGAAATTTAGCAAGCTAATAACCGATGACAAAGGTGATGTTGCATATATTAATACTAACGGGCCTACCATACTTTGCGAAAGAGAAAAGATGCTCATAGGGCATAGCTCAACTGTGCATGGCGATGGCTACGGAACTCCGGTTGGGAGGCTTGTTGGGTTAGATAAAGTTCTTGAGAATATGCGATTGAGTGAACTCGAGGCAATTGGAATAGCTGCTGGTAAATATGCTCAACTAAAATTTGAAAGTGGAGTAGTAGTCGAAGGAATGTTGCATCGAGTACGAAAAAATAAATATGGTAAAATTTTACTGATGACTTTTAAAAATTGTACCGTAACATTCAATAATGAAACACTATTTGAACCAAATTGGGGTGATTATGATATGGGCGTTGGAGAATCAGTAGCTTCAGTTTTTGCCGGTGTTGCCGATATGGTTGAGTACGAATCGGATTTGCTTGTTTCGGAAACTACTACAATTCAAAATATTGACAAAGATGTTTTGTATGGTGAACTTTATCAGTCAGTTAAAGATATTAGAGAAAATAGTTCTAATTTTGAATTATTGAATGATATATTTAATAAAGTTAAAAATAGTTACCCAAATGACTGGTTGCTTGGTTTAGAGATTTATGAAATATGTTATGCGCAGAGTGGTATAGATGATAGTTTTACTGCTGAAGTATTGAAGTATATTGTTGCTTGCGCAGAATTGAACGAGGATTATAAAAAACTGATTTTTGATGGAGTAAAACTAATTAAATCATAATGAACATAATAGTTACAGGAGCAAGTAGTGGAATAGGTTATCAAACAGTGATGGAGTTGGCAATAACCAATGAACATAGTATTGTTGTAATCTCGAGGAGTAAAGCCAGTCTTGAAAATTTAAAAGCAGAAGTAGAATCCACCACCAAATCAAAAGTACACGTAATTAATTTTGATCTGGGTAGTAACGATTTCTCGAAATTATTTATTGAAATAGATAACTGCTTTCAATTGTCAAATGGAAATTTTGTTGATATTCTAATTAACAATGCTGGGTATCTTGTAAACAAACCATTTGCAGAATTGACAATGGATGATTGGCAAAAATCATTTGACGTTAATCTTTTCGGATCTGTAAAACTCATAAAAATATTATTTCCTCATTTTAATAGAAAAGAAACATCACATATTGTTAATATTTCCTCAATGGGTGGTGTGCAGGGCACAATAAAATTTCCCGGATTATCTGCATATAGTTCAAGTAAAGCATCAGTTAATGTACTAACCGAATCGTTGGCAGCTGAATTTGAAAACGAAAATATAAGAACTAATGCACTTAGTCTTGGTGCCGTTCAAACAGAAATGCTTAATAAAGCTTTTCCTGATTATAAGGCTCCTGTTACCGCAAATCAAATGGGGCATTATATTGCTGATTTTGCTTTGAATGGACATAAGTTAATGAATGGGAGAATTATTCAGGTGAGTTTGAGTGGCTAATTCTTATGTGAATAATTTTGTATTCTTACGATTCAATGATATGTCAATCCTGTAGGGTTGATAGTTAATGATTTTTATTATAAGTAACACATTATTAAATATTTGAACTATGAATAAATTTAAGATAGAGTTAAAATGGGCAATCATTTTTACTATTATGATGATAGTATGGATGTATATTGAAAAACTTGCCGGATTGCATGATAAACATATCGATCTACATCCGATATTCACAAATTTTATAGCAATACCAGCAATTATTGTTTATGTTTTTGCACTTATTGACAAGCGAAATAATTACTACAATGGAGTAATGACATATATGCAAGGCTTTATTTCTGGATTAATTCTAACACTTATTGTTACAATTTTCAGCCCATTGGTGCAATATTTAACATCAGTATATATTACTCCTGATTATTTTGAAAATGTCATCAATTACTCAGTAAATGAAGGCTTAATGAGTCAGGCAGAAGCTGAAGATTATTTTAATTTGAATAGTTATTTGATTCAAGTTCTTATTGGAACTCCAATTATGGGTATTGCTACTACTGCTATTGTGGCAATATTTACTAGAAAGAAATAAATTAATCCAAATTAAAAAGAGGGTAAAAAAAGTAAGGTCTTTGCCATTCTGAGTGTAGCGAAGAATCTCTATTTGCTACTATTCAATAGTATGAGATTCTTCGCTATGCTCAGAATGACAGTTTTATTTTACTTTCTGGACACCCTCTTTTTTTAATTGAGTAATACTGCTATTAGTGCTGAATTATAAGTCGGCTTGTACCAACTTTTGAATCAGTACTAACTACTACAGTGTAAACACCAGCAGCAAAATCATTACTTGAAATGCTTGCACTGAAATTATTACCATCAACATTATAATCTCTGGTAAAAACAACATTGCCATTAATTCCTATAACTTTTATATTCACCTTGCTTTCTGTAATTTCATTAGCTGAGACAAGAAATTGGTTATCAGCAGGATTTGGAACAACTGTAGTTCCTATTTTATTGTAAGGGTTCTCGCCAATGGCAGAACAATTTTTTACAAATAGAGTTATGTCACTTGTAATGATTTCTGAACATGGTGCCATTGATTGTACATTTAAATGTAAGGTAACTTCACCAACACTTGCATCATTTGTTCCAGGAGTGTAATCACTAACCAATGAATTAACATCAGTGAAAGCGCCATCACCGTCAGTGGTCCACTCAATACTAGAATGATGTTCAGCTTCAGCTGCCAATGTATATAGTCCATCATTACAAACAGAGTCGTTTGCTCCGGCATTGGCTACGGCCATATGTGAAATTATTACATTGAGTTCATCATAACCCATTTCGCAACCAGTATCAAAGTAAGCAGTAAGTGTTAATATTGCAACTCCGGTTTCAATATCTGATGTCCCTGGTACATATGATGTGGATAAAGTTGTCTCATTATCAAAGCTACCATCACCAGTTGTTGACCATATAACAGATGTTGGATTATCAACAACCCCAACTAATTCTAGTGCTGTGTTTTCGCAAGTAGTACCATCATCACCAGCACTTATGTTTGGTAGATCAACAATTGATAATTCAATTTGATCAGTACTGTCACCAGGACAAGGTGAGATAGCCATTGCTGTTAAATTTAGTGTAACTGTTCCTGCAGTAACATCATCTGTACCAGGTGTATATGTGGCATTTAATATGCTAATGTCATTAAAAGTTCCGTCACCCAATGTTGACCACTCAATACCCTCGTTATCTTCCGCAGAACCATCAAGTTGGTATGCATTTGTTCCACAGGTTTCTCCATCGGGTCCGGCGTTTGGCTTTGGAGCTTGAGCAACATAAACGTACATGTCATCTATATTATCATCCTGACAAGGATCCATTGCTTTAGCAATTAAGCTCAATTTCACTTCGCCATCAGCAATATCACCTTCTCCTAAAGTATATATTGCATCTAGCAATGAAGGATCATTAAAACTACCATCACCTCTTGATGACCAAATTACAGACTCTTGATTTTCGGCCTGTCCGGCAAGTTGTACTCCACCATTTCCACAGGCAGTAATATTTTCGCCAGCATTGGATATTGGATTAAAAATAAAAGTTACCATCATATTGTCAGAAACTGAATCAGTTAATGGGGGCAAGGGATAAGCTGTTAGAGTTAATTCTACTGACCCAGCTGCCATATCATTAGAACCGGGAGTGTAAATTGCTTCATCCGATGTTGGATCGTCAAATGTACCATCTCCTATGCTTGTCCATTGCACCGAAGCACTGTTTGTAGAACCTCCAGAGAGTTGTACATCACTATTTTCGCATATTTCAATATCAGCTCCAGCGGAAGCAGTTGGTAAAGCTACAGTATTTGTAACACCACTAACAATTATCGAAAAAGCTTGAGTTCCACCTGATAGGCTACCATCATGGTCAATAGTTACTGAATAATCACCAGCTGCGGGGTTTTCAATGAAAATGACTTCAACATTATCTACATTATTTTCGGTGTTGTTTGTTGCAGCTGCTGTTGGAGAGTTACGATTTAGCTTCCAGGGAAAGAAATCATTTCCATCAAAAGAAACTTTTAAGTCGAGATCGTTTACCAACATTGCATTAAGTGGGTCGAGTTGGGGTGCAAGTGGCTGACCCGGAACATCTGTCCAGCAGATAGTTACTTTTAAATCTTCTGTTCCATCAGATGTAAGAAGCATCTCAAATGATCCACCCTCGCTTAGTATTGCTTCATCAATTACATTAATATTTTGATCTTCGGATATGCGAAGTGCTGCATTTTTTGTATTCATGAGTCCCCAACCAAATTTATAATCAGGACCATCATGTGTGCCAGCCTCATCGGCAGTATGAATAACTAATCCTTTTAAAGTGGCAGCAGTCATATAATTACCAGAACCGTTTAAATCTTCCCAGTGTTGCTGTAGAAGTACCATTGAGCCTGTGGCAGATGGAGCTGACATTGATGTGCCATCTGATGATGTATAACCAGCGTTTGAAGCATCTGTACAAGAATACAAACCAACACCATTGGCAACAATATCAGGCTTTACTCTACCATCATCGGCAGGTCCCCATGAGCTAAAAGAACTCATTGCAACACTACCTGGAGTTGTATAACCACCAGGAATATCATGCACTGCACCTACTGTTAATACATTTTTAGATATACCACCATGGGCGATACAGTCATATGGTCCATCTTGTGGATATTGTCCATTGAAAGGACCTTCGTTTCTATCATT
>JASFZK010000004.1:0-6882 GCA_045267845.1 Bacteroidota bacterium
TTGATTTTCGGCTGTCCAACTTTCATGATAGACCAATTTGGCTTGGTTGAGTATGCTTAATGCTTCGATATTGTTGCCTAATTTATATAAGGCTTTGGCTTTTAAATCCAGATAGGGGTTTGGGTGTGGGTTGTGTTGTTCCAGATTGTTTAAAATAGTCAAAGCTTTTGTTGCATCTGATTTTAAATAAACCATCGCTAGTTGATTTTGAGCATCAACTAACATTTTAAAATCCTTCCCACTGATTAATTTTTCAGATATGTTTTCAAGAAGGTCTATAGCATCTTGATTTTTTTCTGTCTGTTTATAGTATCTTGCCAAATATAATTCCATGTATACTTGAAATCTTTCAAAGCCTTTTTGTTGAATTAGTGCTGCTCTCTTGTTCCATTCTGGCATAAAACTTACCGTATCTTTTTTTAATAATATCAGCTCTAATGCAGTAAAAGCATTGTTAAGCTGCATGCCATAATCGCCTATTTTTATTGCTAGGTTCAATGTTTTATCGATCTGTTTTTGTGCATGTGCCCAATCAAAAGTATTCATGGACAAGATGGCATCAAAATGCATGTAATGTAATCTTAATGTATCTGAATTTAATTCCTCAGAAATATCTCCTAGTCTTTTGTTTACGGACCTTGCCTCACTGAATTGTCCCCTTAGGTTTAACACAGATACCAAGTTTTCAAGCCCTACTGCCACTTGTTCTTTGTTGTTGTCAAGTTCCATCAATTCAATTGCTTGTCTTTGAAACGTTATTGATTTCTCCCAATCATAACTAGAGAGAGCCACATGTGACATGCCATTTAAAGCCAACATTTGGTGGTGTAAATCACCTGCTGATTCAGCATAATTGAGTGCTTTTTGATAAAGGCTGTAAGCATCATTTCCTATAGATTGATTGGTTAATATTTTGGCCTGCCCCAAATAACTTTGTGCATAAATTAAGGGATTTAACTGCTCATCAATATTTTGCAAGGCTTGTTTGTAAAAATCTAAAGCACTTTTATTATCAGCTAATGCCAAATAAGCTTTAGCCATGGTTAACTTTATTTTGGCTTTCTTAATGCTACTAATAGTTAAGTGGTGTACTTGATAATTTTTTAGATCTTCGATTATTTCGATATTTCTGTGTTTAACGTACTTAATTTCCGCTAAGGCAAGCTCTATTTCTGTACCCATCAAATCATAAGCTTTGGTGGCTTTTAATGTATTAAGTTGTGATTGGCACAATTCGTATTGTTTTTCTTCAAAATAAATTTCTGCCAAGGTAAATCTTGCCAAATAATGGTCTCCTTTGTTTGACAGTGTTTGATTTAATGATTTTTTGGCTTGTTTTAATTTCCTTTTATTTTTAAAACCAAGTGCCTGAATAAAAGATTCATCAGGAGTTGATCCTATAATTGTATTAAGCTTTTCCTTTGAAATTGCTTGGCTGAAATCTGAAATAATCAACATTTGTTTATTTAACAAATGGCTCATATTACTGGCTGAAATTGTGGTTTCATTCAGTATGTTTTGACCATCGGTGAGTTCTATTAAGCTCTCGTATTTATCACCTTTCTTAGTTATCGCCGTTCTTAAAAAAACCAAATCACTTTCACGTTGCCAATGTTTTTCAATGGCTTGTTGGGTTGTTAGGCTACTTTGATCAAATATTATTTGTCCTTCTGACTCTAGTGAGTTAAAAGTAGATTTTAATAAAGATTTTACACCTTGTTGCTTAATAGGGCTAAGTCCCTCTATTATAAATGTTGAGGGCAGTATTAATATTTTCTGTTTTTTACTAAATTTGGGTGGTATATCTACCTTTTCATTAAAAAAAGAATTATTAATCCATAAGACAATAATAATTGGCAGTATAACAATTGCAATAATTTTGAGAATATTAAAGTGCAGTTTTGGAGTTTTGCTTGAAGTAATTTCTTTTTTTGACTGAATAACTTCAGCTTCAAAGCTAATCCCATGACCGAAATGAGTAACCATTATTTTTGGCTTTTTCGGGTTTTTTTCTATGTAACCACGAAGGATATAAATAACCTGGTCAACCGAATTTTCAGTTAATATCCTACCCCAAACTTGCTCCATTAAGGTTTGTTTAGAATGTATGGTTTGTGGGTTTTTTATAAAATAATTGAGTAATTTTTTTTGTATTAAAGTTAACCTAAAGTCTTCATCTCTTTTTATGATTACGCCCTTGTCGTAGTTATAAGAAAAGTTTTCAAACTGATAAATCATTCGTAAAGAGTATTATATATTTAAACCAAAGCTAAATAATACAACAAGCACGTAAAAATAACCAACCATTTTTGATTGATAGGGGTTTTCATATACCACAATACTGGTTAACGCCTTAAATCATAATTTACCAACTAACTCTTGTTATTTGCTTATTGTCTACCAATTGCCACTTCCCAATTGTCCATAGTTTATTTTCAATATTTTCAGGATAAAGGTTATCCATGCGAATTTGTAGTTGACCTAAATCATTTCTTAGATAAATTTTAATTGTTGTTTTATGTTGATTATCTATACCTTGGGCTATCAATAATGGCTGTTGATCTAACTCTTGCAATACATCCTTAGCAAAGTCATAAACAAATTGCTTGACAGCCACCTTAAATACAACCACATTTTCAAAACTATTACTAAAGATATATTCTGTTAGAAGAGGGCAATTTGGCTCTATACCGCCATCAGTAATCATCCAACTGTGTCCTGTTATAGCATTGGTTAAATTGTCATGGGCGGCAATAGCACAATATTTAGAGTTTCCACCATGAAAATCAAGGCCTGGTTGAATATTTTGAGAATTAAAATGAATTAATATAGCATCATAAGTTGGTCGAGGTAATGTGATATTTCTGAATATATTTTGCATATTTGTAACGGATGTAACATCCCAGCTACTTAGATCGGGATTAGCCAATATTGCTCCATCAAACATAAAACTCATGTCTATTACATTAGCTGTGTTCCAATTACTAACATCTGGGTTGGCAGATGTTGCTCCTGAAAACATTGATTTCATATTAGTTACATTTGTGGTATTCCAATTGCTGACATCAGGATTGGCTGATGTTGCACCACTAAACATTGATACCATAGATACTACATTTAGTGTGTTCCAAGTGCTGCATTAAAGAACATTGAACCCAGGCTTGTCACATTTGAAAGGTCGGGTGTATCAGTAGCTGTAACAAACATATTTTCTGAACCCCAAAAAGACTTAGCCATACTTGTCCAATGCCCAGTTCCCCATTGAAGCACGTTAATAATTTTGTTTTTATCACCACCATTATTAAAATATATTCTAGGATATCCACTGCCTACACTGGAATTATCACTGATTCTTATAATATAAATACCAACTTCACTATAGTTACATGTGTAGTTATTCATTAGTGCAGTTGCTGTATTGGTCCCTGGGGCATCATCGGCATTGCAATCTACATTGAAATTATAACCCACACCTATTGTGGGAATCCTAAATTGCTTATTTGTAGATGAACCATTACTAAGATTGGATGTATCAACTGCGATGACAAAACCATCTGTCCCGGCTGCATATAAATTATGACTTATCGCTACTAATAATAAAATTAAAACTAACCTACATATTTTCATCTTTAATTCCGCTAATCAATTACATTTAGTATAGGAAATTACAAAGTTCGAACTCTGAAGAAGTTGTGAGGATACTCTGATAATGTTGTGAGTATGGGATTCAAAGACCTTTATCACCAAGTAATAAAGGCCTTTGAATAATTTATGTGGCGCGATTACTCCTGCAATCACCATTTAATGGAAAACTTGTTGATAAAACACAATACCATCTTACTCTTTATTATATTCTAGAATTTCAACTTGTAATTGACTTGGAGTCATTTTGTCATGATTTTTCTGAACCCTAAGAAAATCATCAGAACATCATCAGAATATTATCAGAAGTGAAAATTAAGTTTTTCTTATAATTATTACCACATTGTAAGGAGAAATAAATGCTTAAATCTATATTTAATAAAACAATATTTTTAGTTGTATTAATTGTAGCCCAAAATGCTAATGCGGCACCATCAGACGATTTTATAATAACGGTTAAAACTGATAACCCTGGATTGACAGGACCCTCTCAGTTTCGCATTCGAACATCTGGAGGAGGTTACAACTACAATGTTGATTGCAATGATGATGGCATTGATGATGTAATAGCCCAAACTACAAGCTATATTTGCGACTATGGCATGGGTAATGAAGGGATTTATACCATTAGGATTAAAGATAGGTCTGGCGTTGGAACTGGGTTCCCGAGGATTCGCTATAATAATAGTGGAGATAAATTAAAAATACTCAGTATAGAGCAATGGGGAACTGGTATTTGGACCAGTATGCAAGCAGCGTTTTATGGTGCTAGTGTCTTAATTATTCCTGCAACCGATAGTCCAAATTTTTCAATAGTCACCGATATGGAAAGTATGTTTCGTGGGGCTACATCTGCCAATCCTGATACCAGTAACTGGGTGACTTCCTCTGTGACCAATATGAGTTCAATGTTTGCAGGTGCTGCGGCTGCCAACCCTGATACCAGTAACTGGATGACTTCCTCTGTGACCAATATGAGTTCAATGTTTGCAGGTGCTGCGGCTGCCAACCCTGATACCAGTAATTGGGATACCTCCTTAGTAACCAGTATGTTTTCCATGTTTAATGGAGCGGCAGCTGCGAATCCTGATACCAGTAATTGGAATACATCTTCAGTGACTAGTATGTTTTCTATGTTTTCCGGAGCTCTATTGGCCAACCCGGATGTGACTGGCTGGGATGTCACTAATGTCGCTACTATGGCAAACATGTTTCTTAATGTTACTCTGCCGATAGACGATTATGATGCATTGTTAAATAGTTGGAATGGACAAATGTTACAGGCTGGCGTTCCCTTTCATGCCGGTAATTCTAGATACTGTGCAACGGTTGCTCATCTCAATATGACCAAGAGTTTTGGATTAGGAGGACACGGTTGGAATATTACAGATGCAGGTGTTGATGTTGCTTGCCCGGATCCTCTTGATGATTTTGTTATTGTTGTTAAGACAGATAACCCAGGGTTATCGACTTCTACTAAATTTCTTATTCCAACAGTTGGGGGAGGTTACGACTACAATGTTGATTGTAATGATGATGGCATTGATGAAGCATCGGCTCAATCAGGAGACTATGTCTGCAACTATGGCGCGGGCAATCAAGGGACTTATACCATTAGAATAAAAGACAATTCTGGAGCTGCCACAGGATTCCCTAGGATTCATTTTAATAATGGTGGAGATAAAGATAAAATATTGAGTATCCAGCAATGGGGAAGGGGTATTTGGACCAGTATGGCCGCTGCATTTTACGGTGCTTCTAACCTGGATATTGCCGCAACGGATATTCCTGATCTTTCATCTGTGACTAACATGTCGCAAATGTTTCAAAATGCTGTCCAAGCCAATCCAGATACCAGTGGCTGGAACACGTCTACAGTGACCACCATGCAAGTCATGTTTCAAAATGCGATAGCCGCCAATCCAGATACCAGTAACTGGGATACTTCAGCAGTAACTAACATGGGTTTTATGTTTGCAGGAGCCACACTGGCTAACCCGGATGTGACTGGCTGGGATGTTACTAATGTCACCAGTATGGCAGGGATGTTTCTTAATGTTACCCTGCCGATAGACGATTATGATGCGATGTTAAATAATTGGAATGGTCAAATGTTACAAGCAGGCGTTATTTTTCATGCCGGCAATTCTACATACTGTGCGACAGCAGCGCATGACAATCTGACCAATAGTGCTATACACAATTGGAGTATTACAGATGCAGGTGTTGATGTTGATTGCCCTGGTCCTCCCAGTGATGATTTTGTTATTAGTGTCAAGACAGATAATCCTGGTCAATCAACATCTACTCGATTTTTTATCCCAGCAACTGGCGTAGGTCGCAACTACAATGTTGACTGTAATGATGATGGTATCGATGAAGCATCTGCTCAAACTTCAGGCTATACTTGTGACTTTGGACAGGGTAATGAAGGAACTTATACCATTAGGATAAAAGATAATTCGGGTGCTGCTACAGGGTTCCCAGGGATTAGATTCAATAATTCAGTTGATCAAGAAAAAATACTGAGTATAGAGCAATGGGGAACAGGTATTTGGACCAGTATGGATTCAGCATTTTATGGTGCTGTCAATCTAACTATTCCTGCAACTGATAATCCAAATTTTTCATCAGTTGTCAGTATGAATTCAATGTTTAATGACGCCATATCAGCAAACCCTGACACCAGTAATTGGGATACTTCTTCAGTTACTAGTATGGGGCGTATGTTTGCAGACGCTATATCTGCCAATCCTAATACCAGTGGTTGGAATACTTCTTCAGTAACTGATATGAGAGGTATGTTTAATGGCGCAACATCTGCCAATCCTAATACCAGTGGTTGGAACACTTCTTCAGTAACGAATATGAATTTTATGTTTTTTGGAGCCACATCTGCCAACCCAGATACGAGTACTTGGGATATTACATCAGTGACTAATATGAGTTTAATGTTTTTAGGTGTGACCTTGCCATCAGCAAGTTATGATGCCATGTTAATCGGGTTTAATTCACAAAACGTACAAAATGGAGTGAGTTTTCATGGTGGCTTCAGTAAGGTGTGCAGCCTAGCAGCAATTGCTGCCAGAGGTAACTTGATTAACTCCGATAACTGGATTATAAACGATGGTGGGGAGTGTATAGCATCTGATGATTTTATAATCACGGTTAAAACAGACAATCCCGGGATATCGACATCGACTCAATTTATCATTTCTATGGCTGGGACAGGTTTGAATT
>JASFZK010000005.1:0-23003 GCA_045267845.1 Bacteroidota bacterium
CCAATAAATTAAGCATTATGTCTTGGGAAGTGGGGCTTTAGCCCCACCCGCTCACAACAGGGCTAAAGCCCAGTCTCCAAAGATATTTAATCATAAAAATATCTTAACTTACGGGTATTACCTTACTCCATTCAGAATGTTTTTTCTCCCACTCCCATGCATGACGCAGAATAATATCTAGCCCAGCAAACTCAGGCTTCCACCCCAGCTCTTTCTGCAATAAAGACGAATCGGCTACCAATCGAGCCGGGTCACCATCACGCCTCTCGCCTAACACAACCTTAAAGTTGCTGCCGGTAACGTCTTTTGCCACATCAATTAATTCCTTAATTGAGTAGCCCTGTCCATTACCCATGTTGTATGTTTTAGTCTCACCACCCGCAACCAGATGCTCTAGTCCCAATAAATGCGCACTGCATAAATCATTTATATGGATATAATCACGAATACAAGTTCCATCAGGTGTATCGTAATCGGTACCAAATACGGTGATATTGTCGCGACGGCCCGATGCAGCCTGGAGAACAAGCGGAATCAAATGGGTTTCAGGTATGTGGCGTTCGCCTAACTCACCTTCAGGGTCGGCTCCTGCAGCATTAAAATAACGTAAACTAACTGATTTCAAACCATAAGCATGATCAAAATCTCGAAGAATTTGCTCAACCATTAATTTACTGTGACCGTAAGGATTAATTGGTTTCTGGGAGTGAGCTTCATCGATAGGCGTATAATCCGGCTCACCGAATGTGGCGGCGGTAGAAGAAAAGATAAAACACTTAACCCCATGCTCAACCATTACATCAAGTAACACCTGAGTGTTACTAACATTATTGCGATAATACATGGATGGCTTTTCGACTGATTCACCTACCTGAATATATGATGCGAAATGCATTACTCCATCGAAGGTGTTTTCTGAAAACAGTTTATCTAGTAAAACCGCATCGGCTATATCACCCTCTACAAACTCACCATACTTAACTGCATCCTGATATCCGTTTGAAAGGTTATCAAGAGTAGTCACATAATGCCCCGCTTTACTGAGCATTTTCACCATGTGTGAGCCTATGTAACCTGCACCGCCTACTACTAGTATTTTCATGTCCTTTCCCTTAAAAGTTTATAAATATAATAGTTATTTGTTACAGAAGTGCAAAATATGACTTATGACTCCACTATCTCTTTCTCGTATTCCAGCCATAAACACAGCAAGATAGAATATAAAAAATGAAACAGTTCTTGAGCGCTCCAGAAAACTTTCTGATAGGTTAAATATCACAAAACCAACTATAAATAATATACCTGCCAAGGCTATTCTACGTTGATCTGAGCTCGATTCTTTTGATTTACATGCGGTATAGAATACTTTGAATGGGATATAGAACAAAAAGAATATAGCTATAGTTGCTATTATTCCGCCACTTGCCATGACAGATAAGAATTGATTGTGTGGGTGAGAATAGATAATGGCTGATTTATTAATTTCTCCATTATCTACATATACTTTTGCATTTTCCTGTAGGTTACCCCAGCCTACACCTATAAGTGGGTTATCTAAAAACACAAACCAGGCAGCTTTCCAGGCTTCAAGCCTTACGCCAATTGAGGTTTCTCGATATTTGCTATTAACATCACTGTTAATATACATTTGAATATTAGTGATAGTTTCATCTAACTTAAGCTCGACTCTAGTTTGAGGCACTAAGTATATAACTATAATAACACCCATAATTGCGGCAACACTCAAAAATTGAGTGGATTTTGTTACATAAAATCGCGAATACCAGATAAAAACTAACAATAATACTGGTAGCGCAACCCAACCACCTCTTGATTGAGATAGCGCACTGGCTAGCACACCCATAACTGCAGCAATGACAGGTAATATCATTTGCCAATTTGCTTTTGCTCTAAACCAGCCGATACCTGCCAGACACATTACACCTAGAAGCAATGCGATATCACCATATATAATCGCATTGGTTACGCCTTTAGCCCTCCAGACAAAAGCCGTGTCGAATACCGGATTTTTCATTGTCTGGTTTACACCATACAAAGCTGAAACAACTGCTCCTATGAATAAGCCATACCAAAGCAGACCATAAGAAAATTTTGTTGTTCGAAACAGGAAATAAATAGGTATAACCAACAACAAATATAAGTATTTGAATAGTTTCTTCATAACCATTTCATCTATACCTGCAATTATAGATACCGCAAAAATGGAAATGATTATAAATAATATTGATGCAAAAAAGCGTTTTTCTGTAGCATCAAATGATATAGATTTGTCAGCCGTAAAATACAGTACTAGTGCAAAAATTGTGGCCAATGCAATTATGACACCATGAACATCATGCAATACCGTGATAGAAAAAGGAAATAAAACGAGAAAGAAACCACACAAAAAAACAATTGTTTTAAACAAGTATGATTTTAGTGATAAGTCGCTAGACATACTTTGAAATGAAACACTCATATATTAACTTAAGCACCTATTAGGGCGTATTTATTGATAACCTATTATAAGGTCGATCAAACTGGTATTTATTAAACCTTCCAAGATACTTAACTCCGTATAGATCAAAGTATATATTTTGAAATTTTTATTACGAAAGCATATTCTATCAGATCAATAACATTCCGTAATAAACATGACTTATATCGGCATAATTATCACTAATTGTGCAGTGCAAAATTAAGAAACTTTCTTTCCTGAAATATCAACCACATTTGCACAAGAATCATTGTGCAAATTTCGCTTATATAATGTATCTTCAATATTACATTGTGGCTTATAACCCTTGACTACCGCTAATAGTAAAGCACGAATTTTATCCTGGTCACACTCATCTAGTGCCTCACCGAAGCCGTCTATGCTATCCTGCACTTTAGTCCATTCAAGTACTTCTTCTTCTGCTCGCATAATTAATGCATGTTTTGTGGTCGTCACATTGTCGCCAATAAGCAGCTCTTCATATAGCTTTTCGCCAGGTCGCAACCCAGTAAAGCGGATTTCAATATCACCCTCTGGATTTGCATCGCTTTTTACTTCAAGCCCACTTAAACGAATCAATTTTTTGGCTAGCTCATATATATTAACCGGCTCACCCATATCAAGCACAAACACATCACCGCCTTGCCCCATGGCACCAGCCTGTATAACCAGCTGAGCCGCTTCAGGTATGGTCATGAAATAACGTATTATTTTAGGGTCTGTTACGGTTAAAGGTCCACCAGACTCAATTTGATCTCTGAAAAGTGGTATAACTGAGCCAGATGAACCTAATACATTACCAAAGCGAACCATGCTAAAGCATGTATACATATTGGTTCTTTTTGCTAGACCCTGCAATATGAGCTCAGCGAAGCGTTTAGTTGCACCCATGGTATTCGTGGGCCGAACTGCTTTATCAGTAGAAATTAAGATAAAGGTTTCTACCTTAGTGTTAATTGCAGCTTTAGCCGCACTTAGGGTGCCCAGTATATTATTTCGAATACCTTCAGCGGGGTTATTTTCAACGAGTGGCACATGTTTGTATGCCGCAGCATGGTAAATTGTTTGCACTCCATAAACACCACAGACTTTTTCCATTCTATGCTGATTACACACATTACCAAGTATGGGTATTATTAAAGGTTTTATTACGGCTTCTGGTCGTTTTTGAATTAAACCATTTAGCTCTTTTTCGATTGAATAAAGTGCATATTCACTATGGTCAAAAACGATTAGCACATCAGGCTCTAACCTAATTATCTGGCGACACAATTCAGAACCAATAGAACCACCAGCACCTGTCACTAATACTACTTTTTGCTGGATATTGGCATGCAACAGGTCTGGATTAGGATTAACTAAATCACGCCCTAATAGGTCAACGATATCAACTTCTCGGATATCTCCAACCTTAACTTTACCTTGAGCTAATTCATCAATACTAGGAACTGTATGCACATGAATCGGGTATGGCTCTAATGAATTAACTACTTTATTGCGTTGTGAGCAAGAAGCAGACGGTATAGCCAACATTACATCAGTAATATTATATTTTTCTATTAACTCACCTAAATGTACAAAGGGGAAAATTTTATAACCATTTAAACGCTGGTTCTTTAACAACGCATCATCATCGATAAATGCAACTGGCCTGTATTCTGAACCAAAAGCCAGTGCTGTCGCTATTTGGACACCAGCAGAACCAGCACCATATATTACGACATTTTTTCTTGCATTTTTTATACTAGACAAGCGTTGTAAAGGATTCACACCTGCTAACCACCAACGGGCAATCATTCTGCTACCACCAATAAAAAGAGTGGTAATAAATAAATTAATAATAATGACAGATCGTGGTAATAAACCTTCAAATCCACTGATTAAAGCTAAAACGCCCCAAAGCAACGCATAGAGTGTAACTGCTTGCATAACCGCCCACAGTGCATGAAAACCAATATACCTTATAATGGCGTTGTAAAGGCCAAAGCGAATAAAAATAGGAACAGATAGAAATGGGGCTAACATAAAAAGGTAAGGGATTTCTTGAGCTGGCACATATAGCTCACCTAATCTCAATGAGAATGCGAGCCATAACGCAGCAGGCACTAACACTAAGTCACCTAACAACATTATCAGTTTCTTTTGCTTTCTTGTTGTAACACCCATAAAGCTGATTTTATTCATATAACTCTTTGAATTTAATAGTTTTTGATTATAACACTAATAATAAAAGCCCGTTAAACTCAATTATTCACTTAATGTGAGACCCCATCACGCTTTAAAACCTTAATAAAGGTGAGCCACAATATATAAATATCGAATATGAAAGACTGTCGAGATACGTACTCAGCATCTAATTCAACCTTGTCCGGTATAGGCAATTCATCTCTACCATTAACTTGTGCCCACCCAGTTAAACCAGGCATCACGTTATTAACACCCAGCTGAGTGCGCAAAGCGATTAAATCGTTCTGATTATATAAAGCGGGTCTGGGGCCGACAAAACTCATCTCACCTTTTAAAATACTCCATAACTGGGGTAATTCATCCAGGCTAGATTTACGCAAAAAGTCACCAACGGGTGTCAATGCACTTTTAGGGTTAGCCAATAAATGAGTAGCTACTACAGGTGTATCAATTTTCATGCTTCTGAATTTAGGCATTTTAAATATAATATTATTTTTACCCACTCGATCAGACCAGTATAATGCAGGGCCTTTAGAGGTAAATTTAACTAAAATAAATACAACAAAGGTAGGGAAAAATAAAACACAGGCCGTAAGTAAAACCAACACTAAGTCAAAACTTCTTTTCATTTTTTTGACACCTTTCCTTCAAGGAAAGCATCAGCTGTTTTCTTTAATTGTTCTTCCATCGTAATAACAGGAGACCAGTCCAATAATTCTCTGGCTTTGCTACTATCTACCTGCAATGAACCAAACAAACGATTAGCTACATCACCTTTACCAAGAATTTTAGCTACAAATGTCATTAATAAAACGGGCACAGGTATTAAGAACACTTTATTCCCTAATGCATTCGCTGTTTTTTTAAGTAAATCAGTAGTCGATATATCTTCACCATCAGAAATTAAAAAAACCTGATTAGCAGCTTTTGGTGTGTTTGTGTAATCTACACAATAAATAATAAAACTGACTAAATTTTCCAAAGCTATAAGACTTCGCTTATTTTTAATACTACCAAAAGGTAAAGGGATGCCTCGGTTAAGCCAACTCATCATATTATAAAAGTTAGCCTTTACACCAGGACCATAAACCAATACGGGTCGAATAATTACAACTTCTAAATCAGTATTACCTGCCAACTCTAATAATGCTTGTTCCGTTTCTGCTTTAGAAACACCATATGAATCTAGTGGAGCAGGTCGATTATCTACTGTAAAGGGCTTTGCTAACTCTGTTTCTTCACCATTAACTTTAATTGAGCTGATAAAAATAAAACGTCTTACACCTGCTCTTACTGCTTGTTGTGCTAATGCCATTGTGCCTTCAAAGTTAACTTTTCTAAATTCAGTTAGTGGATCTGTAGACCTATCATTCATAACGTGCACACGGGCAGCAGTATGTATAACCACATCTATATCGACAAGCACTTTCCCCCAATCTGTATTACAACTCAAACCACCAACTATAGATGTAGGCACGCCTTTTATCCTACTTATAGAATTATTACGAACAACAGCTACAGATTTATAACGCTCATCTTTACTGAGCTGCTCAATAAGCGCCCGACCCAAAAAACCATTAGCACCTGTTACCAATACATAACTCATAAAAGTAGCTCTTTATATAAAGATAAGGTTTCACTATTGACTTTTTTCAATGAAAAATCACTTTCAACTAACGCTCTACCTTTTTCACCCATTTGTTTACGCAACTCAGGTGATTGAATTAATTTCTTTAGAGCATCTGCCACCGCAACTGAATCTCTTAGAGGAACAAGAAGACCATTTACCCCATCACGCACAATATCTCGACAGCCTGGTGCATTTGTAGTCACAATCGGTTTACCACATGAAGCAGCTTCTATTAAAACTTTAGGCACTCCCTCTCCGTAAAAAGAAGGTAAACAAACTATATGCACTTGTGAAAACACTTCAGGCATATTTGTTTTTTTACCCCACACTTCAACTATTCCTTCATTTTCCCATGAGATCAGTTGTTCATTTGAGATAGAGCCCGGGTTTTCAGGATCGCCTTCACCCAATAAAGCAAAGCGTGCTTTGACACCGTCAGCTTGCAATATTCTCGATGCATCTACAAATTCACCTACACCTTTATCCCATAATAGTCTCGATGCCAATATAATAATAGGCTCACCATCTGCTTCAGGCTGAGCTAAATATTCGTTCGTATCAACCCCTGAACCACGAATTAGAGCTATTCGTTCTTTTTTTAGTACTCCACTTTTATGCAAAAGAGATGCATCATCTGCATTTTGCAAAATAATACGACTACATGGATTATTAAGTAATAGTTTAAAAAAAAACATCAAGAATGGACGAACAACTCTCGCTTTTATTTTTTTTGAACTAAAAATAAAACCTAAGCCAGCCATGGCATTTACTATTGAAGAAACTCTAGCTAAACGAGCTGCAACTGTGCCATATAATACTGGCTTTAACGCTACATGATGTACAATATCAGGCTGTTCTTTTTTGTATATTGACACTAGCTGTTTAATTACTCTCAACTCATTTAGCGGATTAATTCCTCGTCTAGACAGCTTTAGAGGCAATACTTTTATGCCTGCATCCGTAATTTTATCCCCATGCGACTGAATACGAGTTACCACTGACACATCATAACCAGATTTTTTAGCTGCAATAGCTAAGGGCAGCCTATGCGAATAAAAATACCAGTCTTCTGTAACAAAAAATAATAATTTTTTTTTAAGTTTCACTTTTAATACTTTATTTGACTTGCAGCTGTAAGAGAGCACCAAAACCTGACACTAATAAGTCAGATTTTCATGCAGTACGAATATTTTCAGAAAACTCACTTTTATTAAATGATAACTTTAATTGATTAACGAAATCCAGTGCTTTAACTCTAAACTTAAATTGTATAAATATATTTAGCATTTCTTGAAAATTAAAACTGTTTCTACAAAAGCAAAAGATACACGTCCAGCGCGCTATTAATCCTATCATATATCATCCTTTCTGTTCATCCAACCAAGCCTGAAACATTAATACATCCCACAAATAATAGTGCCATCTACGTCTACCATTAACATGTTCATCCCACATTTTTCTAATAGGTTCAGGTTCAAAAAAACCATCTTCTCTTAACCTTTTCTCATTTAATAAATCTTCAGCCCAGTCCCGTAAAGGCCCACGCAACCACTCGTCAATAGGAACACCGAAGCCCATTTTTGGGCGGTCCATTATTTTTTTAGGAACATATCGATGTAGAACTTCTCTCAAAATCCATTTTCCTTTACCATCTCTATATTTCATTGACATTGGTAGTTGCCACGCGAACTCAACTACTCGATGATCTAATAACGGAACACGTGACTCCAAACTAACAGCCATACTCGCTCGATCTACTTTTGTTAAAATATCATCTGGCAAATACGTCATGCTGTCTATATACATCATACGTTCAGATAAAGTAGGTAGCTTCATCAAATCTTTATTATCATCAAAAATTAATTTTTGCTTCTCACTGCCTAACACTAATGAGGTTGGATTTTTCCAATGAGAAACAAGACGATGATAAAACTCTTCACCTGTTCTTTCTTTCATAATCGCTGCGATTTTGGGCAACCTGTCGGCTATATTAGGTATATGCATTCGTTTAGGCAAGTGACTCAGTGTTTTTTCTAAAGCACCACCTGGAAACCGCTCTAGTGCCGTAGCCAACCCAAAACGCACCGATGCTGGCAAGCGATTAAGAGTTTTCCATACTTTGTTACCCATTGTATAACGTTGATATCCATAAAACAGCTCGTCGCCACCATCACCTGAAAGACTAACTGTCACGTGTTTGCTAACTAACTCACTGACAAGATAGGTGGGGATTTGTGAAGAATCCGAAAATGGTTCATCCCAAATTTTTGGCAATTTTGGAATAACGTCTATTGCATCTTTAGGAGTCACATACAACTCAGTATGTTCTGTAGCCAAGTGTTTTGCCACAGATTTAGCATATTGCGCTTCGTTATAACCTTCCTCATGAAAACCAATCGTAAATGTTTTTATTGGCTTACTTGACTGCGCTTGCATCAATGCAACAATCAAACTTGAGTCATAACCACCTGATAGAAAAGCACCTAACGGAACATCCGATACCATGCGACTCTTTACTGCATCGCGCAACAAATTATCTAATTCATCAATTGACTCTTCAATATCCGTTTTTTTATGCCTGCATCCTTCTTCAGCAACTTCTAATAAACTCCAATAACAATGCAGCTTAGAAAAAATCTGCCCTGCATCACGAATAACTACATAGTGAGCTGGCGGTAGTTTATTAATACCTTCATAAATACACCAAGGACTTGGTACATTGTTATGCTGCATATAGATTGCCAAAGCATCTCTATTTATTACACCTTTCCAGTCAGGATAAGCGCATAATGATTTTAGTTCAGAGCCAAACAAAAAAACACCATTGTTATTACCATAATAAAGTGGCTTTTCACCCATACGGTCACGGGCTAAGAAAAGACACTTCTCTGAGTTATCCCATAAAGCAAAAGCAAACATGCCATTCACTTTTTTAAGCGTGTCTTCTATACCCCAGTGCCTAAGTGCTGCTAATAATGTTTCAGTGTCTGAATGTCCACGCCAATCAATATGCCCGTTTTCTTTTTCTAAGTCCGCCCTAAGATCTAAATGATTATATATCTCACCATTATATACAAGAGTATAACGTCCACAAGGAGAGTGCATTGGTTGATGGCCTGCAGGTGACAAATCAATAATTGATAAGCGCCTATGCGCTAAAGCTAGCTCACCACTTTGACTGATCCACGTACCAACATCATCAGGACCACGATGCTGCAGTTTACCAGCCATTTGTTTAACAACTGATTCATTTGCTTCACTTTTAACCCAATAACCAACAATACCACACATAATAACGCTATCTCTTCTCAATAATTAACTGCTCATATAATGAACTATATTTTTCTACTATTGCACTTAGTATAAAATTATTTTCAATCCTTGCACGTGCATTTTTACCAAAAGTTAGGCGATCATGTTGTGAAAGCTTCAAAAAACCAACAAGACCAGAGATGAGCTCCTTTTCATTACGAGCTGAGACAGTCAGACCTGTATCACCAATAATAATTTTAGTATCGCCTACATCAGTTGCAACACAAGGTAAACCTGTTGCCATTGCCTCACCTATAACATTTGGGAAGGCCTCACTCCAACTACTCTGACAAAAAATATCCATAGCAGACATTAATTCTGGCACATCAGTTCGTTCGCCAAGAAGATGGAATCTATTACGCAATTTAGAAGGAATATATTGTACAAGATCTGTATTTTCTATAGATACACCACGCCCACTAAGAATATAATGAACGTTTAAACCCTGATTAATAATTTCAATAGCCGCCCTTAAAAATAATGAATGGTCTTTCATTGGATGTAACCGGGCCACATGCCCAACAACTAGAGCATTTTCTGGAATCTTTAGCTCGGTACGTATTTTTTTTCGAGATTTAGAAGAAAAAGAGAATTTTTTTACATTGATTCCATTAGGAATCACATGACCATGCTTAGAAAAAAAGCCAAAAGCCTCATGCTGTTTTTTTGAAAGCTGACTATTATATAAAAGAACATCGGGGCCAGTCGAAAAGAAACTATTTAAACGAATCATCATTTGAGTTATCGTTTTCTCATACCTCAAATCATAGAGAGAATGCCTTACATTCCATAACAGAGCTGGTCGCCCCACAGCTAACGCACGAGCAAGGCTTGCAGCTAAATTACCATGGTACATCCAGCCCTGAATAACATCTGGTTGAAACTCATTAATTAACTTACGCAACTTGATTAGACCACTAAGAGTAGGGCGTCCATTACACATACCTAAAGCACTAACATGTATTCCAAGCGCTTTAATTTGCTCACCTATAGTCCCTTCATCAACCAATGAAATAACCAGACAGTCAAAATGCTCACCTATGCCTCCTTGCAATAAATTATAAAGCGCCCGTTCAGCGCCTCCAGTAGATAAACCTGATATTACATGAATGATTTTCAACAGTTTATTCTTCGTTTTACTTAAATAATGCAGGACTATCTTTTACTGTATACATAAAATTTCTTCAGTTTTTTCAATCAATCGCTCTATTGAATACTTATCAAGTATCATATTTCTCTGCAAATTACCATCGCCACTAACATCCAATTGCATTAGTATTGCATCAGCCAATAACTTCGGTTCATTGGGAAGCACAACTTGTCCAGCGCCTTCAACAATCAAACCAGAATCTCCAACATTAGTCACTACACAAGGAACACCACATGACATTGCCTCTCCAATTACATTAGAAAAGCCCTCCCCATATGAAGATGAAACCAACAAATCAAGTGCATTATACACTGCAACCATATTAGAATATGACCCAGCCCAAATTAAACTATCATCCAACCCAAGCTCTGATGATAGTTTATGCATTGATTGCCCATATTCTTCATCTCCATTACCAACACAGACAAAATTCATCTGAGGATAATCCTTTTTAATGAGTGCAACTGATTCTAAAAAAATTTTGTGACCTTTCATTGGGTCTATACGACCAACTACTCCAACTAAACACATACTTTCAGAAATACCCCACTCCTTTCTTACACGACATCCTGCACTCTTATCAGGTTGAAAATGATCAGTATCTATTCCATTATGAATAACTACTATATTCTTTTCTGAAAATCCATGGGCTACAGCATATTCAAGCCCTGCATATGAATTAGCAATAACAATATCTGCAAATTTGGCTAGCCGGCATTCAATCCAATAACTTAATCGAAACAGCCAGTCATATTGCTCTAAATCTACATTTGCTGATCGCACACCCCAAACTACTCTCATACTAGGTAAAAAAGATCGCATTAATACTGCTAAAATATTAGACGCTCCTAAAAAGCTGTATATGACGTCAGGAGATTGCTTACGTAATAATTTAATTAATCGTAAGAAAAAAGAAATCAAATCCCATCGTCCTTTCTTATTCAAACTTAATAACTTTACAGCACAATCAGATAACTCATTTTCGTATGCTCCACCACTATAAAAAGTTAGTACTGTTACTTTATGCCCTAATTCAGCCAATCCTTTAGCTGTAACAACCAATTGACGCTCTGCCCCGCCTGAATTAAGGGAACGAATAAATAAAACTATCTCTTTCATCTAACTTCGAACACTCTCAAAAACAAGTTCATTACAACCCAGTCGATTAGTTGTTTTAATATTTATTAGATCAAACCCCTTAAGTTTATAAAATTTAAACAGCTCTTCAACACTAGCAACTTCAAAAGGATACCCTCCCAACCAATCATCCCAATCACGAACAATCGACATGCCACGCTGTTTTTGATAATTAATAAACTTACCAAAAGGATTATTATAATCCTTAACACCAACTAAAATCGCTCTAATAACAAACCAAGGATAGAAGATTGCTTTTACTGAGTAACGGCCAATCAAAGAGTGATTAAATACCTTCTTCACTATAAGCCAAAAACGTGACAAAAGCCCCTCATCATTATAAATTGCAATAAACAACTTCGCACCATCAGGCTTCACTCTCAACGCAACATTTTCCAATGCTTCCCACATAGCACCTGTATGATGTAACACCCCCCAACTATAAACAACATCAAACTGACCTAATTGAATAAGATAATCATTATCAAGTGCCGAACCTTCTTCAACAACCCATTCCTCATCTTCTAAATAATAGCGACGTTTAAGCTCTTTAGTACATGCAACCGATTGTGGATCATAATCAAACGAATACACTATCGCCCCTAACCTTCGAGCAGCAAGAGAAAACAAACCACTACCTGACCCCACATCTAAAAATGTTTTATTTTGCAAGGTATCAACGCCCAACATTTTCTGCAAGGACTTCACAGCAACTGCAATACGATCCTCATTCAAAACCCCTAAAAAACTCAACCAGTTTTCACCAAATTGAAACCTCTGGCCTCGCTCAACTTCAGCTTGATGTTTTTTCATAAAACCTCTTTTTATATATTTCCGAGCTAAATACTTAGTCTATTTTCACCGCTAACTCTAACACATTAATATTTCACAACATACGAAATCAATAAACCTAATGCTTCACGATAAATTTTAGTGCGCAATAAAAACGCACAGTATTTAAAGTTCAAATAAACCAATAGCGCCATTGGATAAGTGAATAAACTGCAAATACCCCAAGCAGAGAAGCACTCAATAACACATTCACACCCATTAAATTATCAACATTAACTGTCAACCTTCCATCAACAGATCGCCTATAAATAACATTTTTAAATTCCATACTAATTAAAGCCAACATTGAAGAAACAATAAATGGATACGAAGCAGATAAAAACCTCGCCCCATACATACCAAAAAAAGTTGCAAACAAAAACACTAAAACCCAGATAAAAGACATCATAATATCAATATTAACAAACTTCTTGCTTACGGAAATAAAAACCAGGACAAATGCATAAACAAACCAAAAACTAGCATAAAGCAATGTAGAGCCGCCTGCAGGGTAGACGCCCCGGCGATCGCCTAAATAATTTAAAATCAAAACTCGCATCGGCCCAATAACAAAAAATATAGACAAAGCAACAAAAAAAACAAATAACACAGGAGAGTTTAAAAATAGCGCTCTAATTTTATTGCTTTTAAAATACGATGAACACAACAAATAAACCCCTATAAAAAGCACTAATACTGTATGAACAAAGCAAGATAGAATAAATAAAAAACACTTAATATATTTTTTATTTACATCAACACCAATGACAAAAATAGATATTGCAAGCGCCATGCGTATTTGTGAGAAAGCAAAATCAATCACCAGAGGATTTAAAACAAAAACAATTGCTATAACCCCATGACGAACAGCTATATATTTACAAAAAATAAAAATCGTAAAAAACGCAATAAATGAAAAAATACTCTCTAGTGATATTCCGATAACACTAGACAAATACCTTATTGAAACATCCCATAACCCTTCATTTATAAAAAAACCCCATAATGTATTAATTTCTTTTTCTATTAAGACTGAAGTTTCAAACGTGAATTTATTTCTGTAAACATCCAAATCTAAAAAGGCACTCGGCTTAATAAACTCCCATGGCATCCACACCAATACAACCGACAACAAGAAACTAGCAAAAACAATTAAAAGGTTTCTATACTGAAAAACAACATTATAATTCATCAAAAAAACACCACCTTTCAAAAAAACAATCAATTATTCTAATAACCTGCTAAACCACTTTAGAAATACCACCCGCCCAAACAAGGAGATCACCCAAAACTTTTTCATAAGTATATGAAACCTTCGCTCTCTCAAAACCTCGTCTCGCTATATTGATAGCGTATTTTTTATCGGAAAAACACCTTTCAATTATTGATACTGCTTCTTCTGTAGATTCATAATAAAGCGCCTCAACATCTGGTTCAAAGATATTTTCATGCACATCACACCCTCCTCTGTCACATAAAAGAAGCATTCCATAACTCGTGGTTTCATACGTCCGCATATTCCCAACCTCTTCCTCATCACCTAGATGAAGATTAAAACCTATCAAGCTAGAGAGATAAAGCTTAGTACGCACCTGCTCAGAAATAGCTCGTACCACACGAGGAAGAAAACGACGCCCTCTCAAGGGCGCAACAAAACCGGCAAGACCATTTAACGGCCACCCTTTACCATGCAACCGAAACTGCCCCCCAAATTTGGAATTAATCAATGCTAGCCTGTCTACCTTGGACCCATAACACTTACCAACATATGAAACTAAATTTTCTCTCTTAGACCAACTTGCTTCAACATTTTCCATATGTGCTTGTGAAAATTCATTTTGAGCCAGTGGAAACCAATGGGTATTGGTTATCCCAAAATCATGGAATACATCTTTGGTTAAACGTTTATGAGAAAAGCTAGGGCTACAATAGTATGCACCTTGATATGCCACAATTGCTGGTAATGTTCGTGTATAAGTAGCTTGAGGATCATCAAAGCAACCTAAAACTTTTGTAATTCCGTCACCCTCCTGAATCAACCACTCTGGTGGAAATGGATTTTGATGTGCGACAAGCACATCAAATTGCTCTTGTTGAAAAAGCGCTTTCACCTCAGACAAAAAATTAAGCATCCCAGAGGACCGCAGAAGAAATGACTTAACTAATGCATCCGTTGAGCTCATTTCATGCTCAGCAAGATACTTCCGAGGATTAAAAAACATTACATCTATATCACCGAAGCTTCTTCTGAGCTTATGTTGTGCCCACACATCAAAAAGTATTACGCGCATCAATACCTCCTAAATAAAAAACATGGTACGAGCCTGATATTTCGATACCCATCATTAATTTTTCTTCGTTACTGACTGTTTTGAACTAAGAATAAAATTCATACTCGGCAACCAATCTTGATTTCTATAAATATTTTTAACTATGAAATGCTTGCTCATACGCTTTTTAATATCACGTTTTTTGAACCCATACAGCCCCACTTCCCAAAAATGCTGACCCGACATAAATTCAGGCTTTTCGCCCGACGGACGCCGAAAAAAATTAATAATATCTATCCCTAATGTCCAGTAAAACCCTAACAATCCAGGTCGCACACGAACCTGCAAGTGTCTTCCGTTTACTGGTAGATAAATAATGGCATGCTTAGATACGCGGGCTATTTCACTAAGTGATGCATCCAAATATCTAGCAGGTAGATGTTCTAACACATGTGATGCAATAACAACATCGAATTGCTGATCAGCAAACATTGACAAATCATGTACACTACCAATCACATCAGGTTCAAATGTTTCGTCAATATCAAAGGTAGTGACATTATAATCACGCCATTCAAGAACAGCTACATCCAACCCTTGCCCAGGACCAACCAATAATATACTTCCACTTTCCACTAACGACGAAAGATCTCTATATTGATAGTAAGCATTAATGAAATTTGATAAGTTAAGATGTTTTCGCCATTCTTTGCGATCGACCGGCATCACATCTGGCTCAAAAGACTTATTTTCTACCATTATTTATCTCGCACAAGCAATTTGGTTAAATTTTTATTCATAGCAAACACCTTATTTCGAATTACTATCTAGCACCAAAACAGCGCTATAAAAAATAACAAAAACAGCATAAACTGCCGCTGTTGCTAATAACAGTCCATTAATTCCAAACTCAGAAACAAGAAGCCATGATAAAATAATTTTAACCATAAGAGCAATTCCTGAAACCAGCGCAACGGTAGTATAATATGAGCGACTCAACAATGCTTGCATAAGCACAATAGAAACGAAATAGAAAGGAACCTGGACTAGAGCATAACGCAACACCTCAGCCACCTGTTGCGTATCATCAACTTTAAACGCCCCCCTCTGATAAAGAAGCTCAACTATAGTTTCCGAGAACATTGCACCAGCTAGTGCAACACCCAGACCAACAAACAACAACAAGCCCGCCCAACCCATTACCAACCGACTAACTTGTGAGCGGCTTTCCAAATGCACCTTTGATAAAACAGGTAACGCAGCCCGCCCTATAGCCGTTGTACCTAGACCCAATATTAAAGCAAGAATTCGATTACTATACCCTAACTTAGAAAGGGCTCCCTCACCCAAACGAACTGCAAAGAATTGATCAACAATACTTGTAATGCTCATCAACGCCTGCCCTACCAACATCATTCCAAACCCGGCAAAGAACATGACCCAGTACTTTGAACGAAACTGAAAAACAGGTAATTCTGCCTCACCTCTCCATCTTAATGGAACATAAAGAAATAACACCTGTAAAACAAACCCTATAAGGGTCCCATACACTAATGGCTCAGGACCACTGCTAAATAATACTGCCACAAGGATCACCAATGCAGGCACTCCCTGCAACAGAGTATTTAGATGCCGACCTGATGACATAGTCCACGCAGAAAAAAGATGAAATACAAAGCCAAATGGTATAGTCCAAAGTAATACATTCAACATACTGAGTGCCAACTTTGACGATTCTATTTTAAAACCTAACCATGGTTGCTTTACTAGCCATGGAAAAAACAACCACGCTAGAAGCCCAAGAACAACCCCCAGAAACAATGTTGCACCTAACAACTCAGACCTAAAGCGCGGAAGTGCATCTATGTTTTCATGTTGTAGTTTTATAGCAAAAGGAACGAGAACTGCACCTATCACACCAGCCCAGATAGAAATAGGCCATTGGACTAAATTGAAGACAAACAGATATACATCAACCGTTTCACCAACACCGTAACGCCAGGCAACAGCGACTTCCTTAGCTGCACCCGCAAACTTACCAATCAATACAAAAAAACCTACGGTCAACACACCTATTGCAATTTCTTGGTGATTTCTATCAAGTTTTTTTAACCAGGCAGTGCACTGTTTTATAATAATCATAGTATTCCGTTAACTATATACATTATTAATAACCGAAGCTTTGGACGCATAAATTAAGTGCATTAATACTGATAATTTTTTCTGTTTATCATCTAGCACTACAAGTGCTCCATCATTATTCGGGCAATAACAAGCATCATTTTCAATCAACACTATACCAATCAGTAATTAGCTCATGTTTAAACACATGAAAAAATAGACTATGCTATTTTAATAAAAATGGCTAAGCACTTTTTCAAAATTCATTAATGGCTTATCGCTGAAAAAGCATCCACTCATCCAATTCCACTAATACTACAGCACTACCACGACAATAATTAGGACGCCAATAAAACTTTAAACTATCACTTCAAACTTTCAACATACCAGTCCATCGCCTCATCCAATCCATCAGTTATTTTATGGGTTGGATGGTAACTGAGTAGTTTTTTTGCTTTATTTATATCTGCCTGTGAATGAAGCACATCACCAGCACGAAAATCTCTATATGTTGGTTCTTTTTTAGTAAGGCCTCCTACTCGTTGAATCAACCGATCTTCAATCATTTGATAAAGCTGATTCAAGCTAGTTCTATCATTAAGTGCAACATTATAAACCTGATTAGTTGCTTCATCATTATCTGTCATTGCAGATAACAAATTCATTTGTACCGTATTGTCGATATAACAAAAATCTCGACTAGTCTCACCATTACCATTAATAAATACTTCTTCACCTTTTAGAATACTAGCTACCCATTTTGGAATAACTGCAGCGTATGCACCATTAGGGTCCTGTCTTTTACCTAAAATATTAAAGTAACGCAACCCAATACATTTAAAATTATAAGTTCGTGCAAATACACCTGCATATAGCTCGTTAACTACTTTTGTTACGGCATAGGGGCTAAGTGGATTACCAATTTTATCTTCAACTTTAGGTAGGTCTGGATGATCGCCATAAGTTGAACTGGATGCTGCATAAACAAAGCGCTTTACGCTTGCATCTTTTGCTGCAACCAGCATATTAAGAAAACCATCAATATTAGCCTGATTGGTTTTTATTGGGTCTTCTATTGAACGTGGCACCGAACCTAATGCTGCTTGATGCAAAACATAATCAACACTATCACATGCTTTTTTGCAGTCATCTAGTTTACAAATATCTCCCTGTATAAATCTAAACTTATCAGTATCTGCAGAATATCCAGCATCACTTATTGCTTGATCGATATTGTGTTGATGCCCTGTAATAAAGTTATCAAGCCCTACTACTTTTTGATTCAGTTTTAATAGTGCTTCCAATAGGTTTGAACCAATAAAACCCGCCACTCCTGTTACAAGCCAAGTGTATTGGTTTGACTTTAAGTGCTCTTGTAGTTCTTCGTACTTATTCATTTATAATCTTCCATCCACTTCATCCGCTTCTAAAATATATTTAATATCATATAAAACGTGATTTTCTTTTCCTAGCGCTTTAATTGAATCTAAACCCATTTCTACAAATTCTTTATGCGAAACAGCTAGCACTATGGCATCATATTTTCCTGAATCGGGTTTTTCTATTGGTGTAAAACCATATTCACGCAGCGCTTCAGCTTTATCTACCCAAGGGTCATACACATCTACATTGCAATGAAAATCATTAAACTTCTCTATTACATCTACAACTCGTGTATTTCTTAAATCTGGACAGTTTTCTTTAAAAGTTAAGCCCATAATTAAAATATTTGCATCTACAACATGAATACGTTTTTGTGTCATTAAACTAGACACCTGATTAGCAACATAACCACCCATACTATCATTTAGACGCCGACCAGCTAGTATCATTTCTGGATGATATCCTACTTCAATCGCTTTATGGGTTAAATAATACGGATCAACACCAATACAATGCCCACCAACTAGACCTGGCCTAAAGGGTAAGAAGTTCCATTTTGTTCCAGCTGCAATTAATACTTCTTCTGTATTAATATCTAACTTATTAAAGAGTAAAGCCAGTTCGTTTATTAACGCAATATTCACATCACGTTGTGTATTTTCGATAACTTTAGCAGCTTCTGCCACCCTTATACTACTTGCTTTATGGGTTCCAGCCGTTATAACCGTTTTATATAATGCATCGATCTTATCCGCTATTTCAGGTGTTGAACCAGAGGTTACTTTTTGTATTGTTGTTACACCATGCTCTTTATCTCCTGGGTTAATCCTTTCTGGACTATAACCACAATAAAATCCTGTCGTTGACTTTGTATTACCATTTAAATAGGTAAGTCCTGATTCTTTTTCCAAGATAGGAACACAAACCTCTTCGGTTGCACCTGGATATACTGTGGATTCATAAATAACAATATCACCATTATTTATTATCTTACCAATCGTTTCACTCGACTTTATTAATGGCGTTAAATCTGGACGTTTATGCTCATCTATTGGAGTAGGCACTGTAATAATATAAATATTACAATTTTTAATTACTTCAACATTAGTTGTATAGGTAATATTGTCTTTTACTGCAGCTAAATGCTCACCAACCACCTCCAATGTTTTATCACTACCAGTAGTTAGTTCATCAATTCGTTGTTGATTGATATCAAAACCAACAACGTTATATTTCTCAGCGAAAGCAACTGCTAAGGGTAGGCCTACGTAACCAAGACCAATCATGCAAATTTTTTCATTCATAATAAGACTTAAACCAATCTTTAAAGTTGTTCATTCCAGTTTTTAATGATGTTGCAGGCTTATAGCCAAAGTCATTTACTAAATCATCAACATCTGCAAACGTGCCTTCAACATCACCTGGCTGTAACGGCAACAATTCTTTTTTAGCTTCTTTACCAAAAGCTTTTTCTAACGCACCTATATAATCTTTTAACTCTACCGGGCTGTTATTACCA
Source organism: Bacteroidota bacterium (assembly GCA_045267845.1). GTDB lineage: Bacteria > Bacteroidota > Bacteroidia > Bacteroidales > F082. Next base: position 20,038 of record JASFZK010000005.1, read on the forward strand.
ATATTGTAAATACGCCAGGGTGCAAAACTGGTAGCCGAATCTGGCTTATCACCTGTCCAACTATTATTTGGTTCGGCTGGTTTATCTAATATATGGATGATGCCTTCTACTATATCGTCTATATAAGTGAAGTCTCTTCTATGGTTACCGTTGTTATAGAGCTGAATAGTACCGTCATTAACAATGGCTTGAGCAAACTTTTGTAATGCCATGTCAGGCCTATCCCATGGGCCATATACAGTAAAAAAGCGTAAGCCTGTTGTTGGCATATTGTATAAATGACTATATGAGTGCGCCATGAGTTCATTGGCTTTTTTTGTGGCAGCATAAAGACTAACAGGGTGATTTACATTGTCATGGGTTGAAAATGGCATTTTGGTATTAGCGCCATATACTGAACTTGATGATGCGTAAACCAAGTGCTCTACATCATAGTGCCTGCAGCCTTCTAATATGTGTGCAAAGCCAACCAAGTTAGAGTCTATATAGGCTAATGGATTTTCAATTGAATATCGTACACCGGCCTGTGCCGCCAAATTTACTACCCTGTTAGGTTTGTGCGCTTTAAATAAGTCATCTATTAATGTTCTATCCGCCAGATCACCTCTGATATGAGTATAATTCTCGTGATCGATATGCCTTGCCAGCCTATCTTCTTTTAGTTGTGGATTATAGTAGTCGTTGTGGTTATCTATGCCCACTACCTCATCACCACGTTCTAGCAATTTAATTGATAAAGCCGAACCTATAAAGCCTGCTGCACCTGTCACTAATACTTTCATTAATTTCAGCCTGTTGAGTAATATGTTATATCTTGTTGAACTAAGCGTTTTTACTCGAATAGATTACGGCCATCAAAGATGGTTAGCTGTTTTAAGCTACTTTTGTAAACTCTGAGTATTGTTACGATCATGCCTTTTTTAGGTGGTTATATTAATTATTGAGTAGAGTACATTTAAGATAATTTTCATGACGCTTTTCAAAATAACTGGATTCCCGACAAAAGCATTCGGGGATGACGACCCATAAACACTCGAGGTAACGTGTTTATTATATTTTTGTTACATTGACTATGCATCCACAAAATTCTATTTCACTACTTTAATTTAACTCTAAACCACCTATATGCCTACCAAAATGAGAATATGGTGGAGCTATGCGGGATCGAACCGCAGACCTCAACACTGCCAGTGTTGCGCTCTCCCAGCTGAGCTATAGCCCCAAAATTGGAGGTGAATATTAGGTGAATTTTGCATTTAAGTCAAAGAGAGCTTCACATTAGTCGTTAATCGAAAAGATTATTTATGTTTTTATTGGTTAACAAAATTTAATGGGGTGTTTATGACACTTAGAGTCGAAAGCCCCAAATATCACTTGCTTCAATTAGAGCTACTGGGGATAGTTAGCTAGGTATACACTTATTTTTCAACATTTATTTTGTTGTTTATGTTACATTTCTTTTTTCACGATTTAACTAAAATCAACATTAAGAATTAATATTAATGAAAAACAATGAGTTAGAAAATTCAAAGCCTGTTTATATACAAAATACCATTTATTCACCTGAGAGTGAAATTAGCCTTATCGACATAGCACTGGTACTGGTTCGCAGAAAGACACTCATTGGTGTAGTACTTATTACTTTTGTTAGTCTTGGTGTGTTTTTCAGTTTATCTCAAAAAAGTGCTGAAACGGGCTTATATGACTATGAAACTTCTATTTTTATTGGTAGTCGCACAGTAAATGGTAATACTGTTTATCTTGAACCCCCTGCTACTCTACTTTCTAACATCCAGTATATTTATATTCCTCAATTTGTTACTAAATCTGACAATAGACTAGTAATTACTGCCAGCTCACCAGACAGTGGAATAATTACCGTTACTACAACCAGTAGCACTAATAATGATGCCGATGCAATTAAGCTGCTATCTGCTATTAGCTCCAAAGCTATAGCAGATCATGGTAAGTATTATGAATCTATTAGGACTAGTTTAAGCTCTTCAATTAAAAATCATTTTAACTCTGTTGATAAACCCATTGATTTAACCAATTTGTCACTTCAGATGGCTTCATTGAAAGGGTCCTCTACTCTGGAATTACCTCGTATTACAAAGGTGGTTCCGGCTGATTCAAGCAAAAGCTTTAAGTTGATTTTAGCTATTTCGCTTTTTGGTGGTTTATTTGTTGGGGTGTTTTTAGCATTTTTTTCTGAGCTTGTTTCTAAAGTTCGGGAAGCTAGTACTAAATCCTAAGCCTACAAAACTCTTTGGTGCTGAATTACATTATCAATGATTTTTGGGCTGTGTGTTGGCTATGCAAAGATCCTCGGTTTCGCCCAATGCATAACTGTTAAAGTTTAGAACCACTCACATTAAAGATCTATGGATCGCATCCACAAAGACCAACTGAATATACGCGTGTGTTTGTATTTTATTAATATCTGTATATTGTAAACACTGTGGAGCCCATATACAGGATGGCAGATATTTTAAGTGGACGTTAGTGATGCTCTTGCTTGGGTAGGAAAGCGTTGCCACCCTACCGTTTACTTTTCTTCTATAAATTTAATTGCCTGACTTATTCTACAAATAGTTTGTTGTTTACCTAATAACTCTAAGGTTACGTCTATTGCAGGTGATTTACCATGTCCAGTTACCGCTAAACGCAATGGCTGGCCTACTTTGCCGAAACCTACTTCTAGCTTTTCTACCGTACCTTCAACTACCTTTTGAATGGCTTCAGCTTGCCAGTTTTCTAAGCTTTCATAAGCTCCCTTTAGTACTTGAAGCACTTCTACCGCCGCAGACTTAAACTGCTTTTTAGCTTGTTTCGGATTATATTCAGTTATATCTTCGTAGAAATAACGTATATCTTCCACTAACTCCACTAAAGTTGAGCAACGCTCCTGATACACCTTCATCACTTCAATCAGGTCCGGCCCATTAGAAACATCCAGGTTTGCT
>JASFZK010000006.1:0-32111 GCA_045267845.1 Bacteroidota bacterium
TTATTACCATTGACAAAGATGTTGCAGATTTTTTAAGTTTGCTCAAACAATACTCATTAATTGAAAATCAAAATGCGGCCTAAAATTAAAATTGCAGTCACAGGATTAAATGCCATTGATAATCCAGGTCCGGGAGTTGCAGTTATACGAGGATTACTCGAAGCTAGTTCATTTGATGCCACCATAATTGGTTTGGCATACGAATCGCTCGAACCCGGTATTTACATGCACGATATTATTGATCGCACGTATCAAATCCCTTATCCCGTTGCTGGTACCGACATGCTTCTTGAACGATTAACATACATTCACGAAAAAGAATCGTTGGATGTTATCATACCAAATTTTGATGCTGAGTTATACTCTTTTATAAAACTCGAATCGAAACTATTGAGTATGGGAATTCATACATTTTTACCATCACTTGAGCAATTTGAAGAAAGATTAAAAATCAATCTTCCCGAGTTTGGAGAAAAATATGATATCAATGTTCCAAAAAGTGAAGCCATCTATAAAGTATCCGAATTTAGTAAATTTAAAGATGACTTCGATTGGCCCATAGTTGTTAAAGGAAAACATTACGATGCTAAAATTGCATACAATAAAGAGCAACTTGAATCTCATTTTAATAAAATTTCTGCTAAATGGGGATTACCAATTATTATTCAGGAATTTGCTCACGGTTCAGAATATAACGTAACGGGTGTTGGCGATGGTTATGGCAATACCATTTCAGCCGTACCCATGCGTAAACAATATATTACTGACATTGGAAAAGCCTGGGGAGGTATTGCAATAACCGATGAGAAGTTATTAAAGCTAACTCGCCACTTTATAAAAGAAACAAAATGGCGTGGTGGATTTGAGCTCGAACTCATGAAAAACAAAGAAGGTAAGTTTTATCTTCTCGAAATAAATCCCCGAATTCCGGCTTGGGTTTATCTTGCAGTGGGTGTTGGTCAAAACATACCAGAAATAATTGTTAACCTTGCATTAGGTAATAAAGTTGAGCCTCTCACTACTTTTAAGGCAGGTAAAATGTTTATTAGATATTCCTGGGAAATGATTGTTGATCTTGAGGAATTTGAAAAAATATCAACAACAGGAGAGCTTTAATTTTAAAAACTACTGGTATACAATAGCAGTAACAAAAAGAATAAAAAAATGGATAAATTTAGATACGAACGCCCACTTATTAAAAAGCTTGAAAGCAGTATGCCAAACAAATTTGGTATGCGTACAGAATATACACCAAAAACTCACATTGATAACGTTGCAGTGCATGACCTAATGGACAAATATGGCTCACCACTTTTCGTTATCAGCGAAAAAACCATTAGAAATAACATCCGTAAAGCCCGTAAAGCATTCGAAACCCGTTACCCTAAGGTTCAGTTTGCATGGTCGTACAAAACAAACTACATGGATGCCGTTTGCCGCACCTTTCATCAAGAAGGCTCATGGGCAGAAGTTGTTTCGGGCTTTGAATATGATAAAGCAATACACAATGGTGTCGAAGGTTCGAAAATAATTTTTAATGGCCCCGACAAATCTGACGCCGATTTACATAAAGCAATAAGCAATAATTCCTTAATACACATCGACCATTTTGATGAATTTTATGCCATTAAAGAAATATCCACAAATCTTAATATCACTGCCAAAGTTGCAATCCGTGTAAACATGGACACCGGTATTTATCCAATGTGGGATAGATTTGGATTTAATTTTGAAAATGGCCAGGCATGGGATGTGCTAAATAAAATAATGCGTTCAAATTCTATAGAACTAGTTGGTCTTCATACACATATTGGCACATTTATGCTATCTCCAAATGCATATTCGGCGGCAGCTTACAAGCTTGCCGAGTTAGCAATTGGCATCAAAGAAAAATATAATCATGAGGTTAGCTACATTGATATGGGTGGTGGATTTGCATCAAATAATACACTAAAAGGAGGCCTACTACCTGGTGCCGATATTAGCCCTTCAATTAACGAATTTGCCGAAGCGATTACAAGTGCATTAATAAATAGTAATTTTAAACCTGATAAGTTACCCCTACTTATTCTTGAGACGGGAAGAGCCCTAATTGATGATGCTGGATATCTACTTGGCTCAGTGCTATCAAACAAACGTCTGTCAGATGGACGGAGAAGTACAATAATCGACATAGGTGTTAATATCCTATTTACTTCTTTTTGGTATGATCATAAAATAACACCCGCTCAGCCTTTTACACAATACACGGAGGAAACAGTTTTGTATGGACCTCTTTGCATGAATATTGATGTAATACGCGAACATATCAGTTTACCATTGCTTAATAAAGGTGATAAAATCGTTCTTCACAATGTTGGAGCTTATAATATGACACAATGGATGCAGTTTATTACACTTCGTCCCAGAATCGTAATGATTGATATGGAAGGCAATCCTCATGTTATCCGCGAAAGCGAAAGCCTACAAAACTTACTTGAAGTTGAGTCTGTACCAAGTCATCTCGAAAAATTCGATTTATAGAAGTTATTTTCAGGAAGTTTAACGCAATTTGTAAATATCAGCTTTCAAGCTTCCATTTTGAAACATCTTCACCAATAATTAAAAATGAATAGCCTCTCAAAGGAATCATATCAAAATATAGGCAGCTGTATATTAAATAGTTATGCGCAAGTGTTCTTTTCAAAGAATCGCTTCTTTGCTGGTATTTTGATACTAGTTACATTTTTTGATATTTATACTGGTATTGCTGGTTTCGCAGCCGTAATTATTGCAAACCTTACTGCAACAATTATGGGTATGAATCGCCAAAAAATAATTAGCGGTGCATATGGCTTTAATGCGCTAATGGTAGGGCTTGGCATTGGTATATATTATCAGCCTAGTGTTGAATTTTATATGATATTGTTTTTCATTTCCATGCTTACACTTTTTATAACTATAAGTCTTGAAGGTGTAATTGGTAAATACGGGTTACCTTATTTGAGTATCCCATTTTTATTTGGAATATGGATTGTTATTATTGCTTCTAAAGGCTATTCAGCACTCGAAGTTAGCGAAAGAGGAATTTATAACCTCAATGATATGTATGCCATTGGGGGTATGACAATGGTAAATTTGTACGAATGGTTTAATAACCTCAACATACCAGAAGCACTAAGAATATATTTTAAGTCCTTAAGCGCAATTTTCTTTCAGTACCACATGTTTGCAGGCATGCTAATTGCTCTTGGTTTAGTTTATTACTCACGTATCGCATTCCTAATGTCACTAATTGGCTTCTTTTCAGCTTATTTTTTCTACATGATAATTGGGGCAAATATTAGCGAGTTGAGTTATAGTTACATTGGGTTCAATTATATATTATCGGCAATAGCCGTGGGAGGATTTTTTATTGTGCCCTCACGTAGAGCGGTAATATGGGTTATACTACTAACCCCGCTTGTTGCGATTACGTTGTCGGCAACATCAATGCTATTTTCACATTTTCAACTTAGTGTTTTCTCATTGCCTTTTAACTTAATAGTTATACTTTTTCTTTATGTATTAAAGTTTAGAGAACGTAATTTCGACAAAATCACAGTCGTTACTGTCCAGCTTGATTCTCCAGAGTTACACGCCTATACAAATTACAGCTACATGAAACGCTTTGGAACTCTGCCACTATATTCCATGAAATTGCCATTTTGGGGTGAGTGGAAGGTAACTCAATCGCATGATGGTGAAATCACTCATAAAGATAAGTGGCGACATGCTTGGGATTTTGAAATTTATGATGACGAAGGGAAAACATATGAGGGGACCGGCGATTATGCCGATCATTATTATTGTTATAACAAACCCATTATTGCACCTGCCGACGGAGTTGTTGAAGTAGTGGAAGCATCAGTAGCTGACAATATTATTGGTAATATGGATATCAATAATAATTGGGGTAATAGCATTGTTATAAAACATGCTGAACAATTTTACTCTCAAGTAAGTCATCTTAAATTTGATAGTGCAAAAGTTGTTGTTGGACAAACAGTAAAGCAGGGCGAAATTATTGCGTACTCAGGTAATTCGGGACGATCACCATACCCTCACCTTCACATGCAATTTCAGGCTACACCAATGATTGGTTCTAATACAATTGATTATCCATTTTCATCACTTGTGTTTAGCAAAAATGATGAGTTTGAATTCAGAACGGCTTGCAAACCTCCGAAGGACAATATTGTGTCAAACTTATTACCAAATGAAGCAATAAAAAGTGCATTTCATTTCATACCCGGTGCTGAAGTAAAATTTGAATCGGATAATGGAAATGGTAATTTAAAACAACATTTGTGGATTGTTGAGTCGGATATTTATAATAACACCTGTATTGTTTGTAAAGAAACTGGTGACAAAGCATGGTTTAAAAGTATTGGAGACGTATTTTATTTCACCTATTACAAGGGGTGTACAAACTCATTACTATATTATTTGTACTTGTCATCGTTTAAACTGGCTATGTCTTTTTATGGCAAAATGGAAATTAACGACTCTTATCCATTGAATATTTTCCCAAATAAAAAATTACTGGTACTACAAGATTTTGCTATTCCATTTTACAAATTCCTAAAAGCAGACTATTCACTTACATATTTCAAAAAGGAAGAACTCATCAACGATACAACTATCACTTTAAAATCGAATGCCAATTTTGGGATTGGTGGTTTAAAAATTAGGGAATTAGATTTTACTCTGGTTATTGGTAAAACCGGAATTGAAATATTTATTATTAAAGAAGGTACCCAAACTATCACAGCCAACAGAAAAAAAACAATCTAATAAATGTTCAAAAAAAGTATCCTAATAAGTATCATTATTTTATTTTCCGGATTATATCAGTTATCAGGTCAAGTTTATATGGGACCCGATTATAAAAACCTAGACTCAATTACCTATGCGCATTATGTTAATCAAGAGTGGGATAAAGTTGTAAAAACAGGAAACAAGGCCCTTAATCGAAATATTGATTATTTTTATCTGCGCATGCGCCTTGGCATTGCATCCTATTACCTTGGAAAATATTCTGATGCTGCTGATCATTTTGAAAAAGCACTTATTTTCAATTCAAAAGATCAAACAGCACAGCTATATTTATACGACACATATATATTACTTGGTAAAAACACAAAGGCTTATAGATTAAGTTCGGATTTTAATAAAAAAACTCAATCTCTCATACCAATAAAAAGGAAGCCTGTAGAAGCTGTTTATGCTGGCGGAGGTTTTACTTTTTCAAATAACATACCAAATAACGATGAGTTATTTATTGATACTAATAATGATACACTAACGGGTTACAGAATACTAATTGGCGATAAATCAGTATACTACGCAGGTGTAAATTTCAACCTTTCACCAACGGTTAGTTTATATGCCGGGTATAACCATCTACAAATTCAAAAGCAAATTAATTTTCAATATAACGAAGCACCACTCAAGCTAGATTCTATTCAGAGAGAAGATTGGGGTTTCCAGAAATTCTACTCAACCGATACAACATTATTTCAAAAGTCATTTAGCGAAACCATTGATCAGAGTGAAATTTATCTTAATTCACGTTTTCAGTTTGAAAATGGGTGGGCAGCTACAGTATTCTCAAATTTAGTAATGGTAAGATCGGTTAATATCAAAACCGATACAATCCAAAACTCTGTTACCGACACAAGCTATTATGTTTATGGTAATGAGCCCGAATTCAATAACTATACTTATGATGAGCTACAGTTCACACGAAAAGATTCATCATTTTTTAATTATGTAATTGGAATAAACATCGAGAAAGATTACAACAATATAACGCTGAACCTTACAGCCACAACATCTGGCCTTAATGGCCTAATACAAAATCAACTTGGCTTTTCAGGCTTTTATTATATAAATCCATATTCCACATTTTACGGCTCAACCGGTATAACATGGTTTGTGCAAAAATGGGAGTCGGGATGGAAAGAAAATAGATTAATTCTTAATCAGAAACTAGGGGGTAAACTATTTCGGAATATATGGGGAGAAGCCGAAATAACATATGGCAACCTTAATAACTCTAATACGAATAATGCCCTTGTTATTTATAATCAGGCTGATGGAATGAACCTTAAGGCAGGATTAACTCTTAACTGGTACATTGGAAAGCATTTTGAATTAAGCTTGCTTTACAGGTACACTTCATATGAAGGACTGTTTATGGAGGTTCCTTTTGATGACAATGATAACAATACTAATATAAATAAAAACACATTTAATTATCAAACACAAAGTTTATTTGGAGGTTTAAAATGGAGATTCTAAAAAAAATATTATTATCAATGCTAGTTTTATTAGCAACAACATCATTTTCACAAAGTAACGAAAGTGTTCAAGAAGCTTTTACCAAATCATTTCAACTTGAAATTAATGGTGATTACTCAGATGCAATTAGCCTGCTTAAAAATGTATATAACGAAGATTCCTATGAAATCAACCTCCGACTCGGTTGGCTACATTATTTGTCGGGATTATTTAGCGAATCAACACCCTACTACTTAAAATGCATTCAGCTAAAGCCACTATCTATTGAGGCAAGGCTTGGAATTGTAAATCCGGCTGCAGCCATGGGTAATTGGACTCAGGTTGAAAATACATATAATGAAATATTGGCAATGGATTCGGAAAATTCAACTGCGAATTACAGACTTGGAGTAATCTATTACGGCAAAGGTGATTATAAAAAAGCTTCAAAATATTTTGAACGATTATTAAACCACTATCCTTTTGATTATGATGCTATAATCATGTCGGCATGGAACTACTTTAAAATGGGTAATATGAGAAAAGCTAATGTACTATTTAACAAAGCCCTATTAAATCAGCCAAATGATAAATCAGCTCTTGAAGGTCTGACCTTAACGCAGTAATTAATCAGTATTTTACATGTTAAAAGTGTAATGCGAAAAAGGTTAATCTTCTTCGCACAAACCTTCCATGGCATCTTCAATTTCACCAGGAGTACTCATTATTTTCATAAATGTACCCATGGTAAGCTCTGGCCAAAATAATGCAATACGATATTTTCCGGCAAGCATTGTAGCTTCGGTACCCTGAAGTATTATTTCGTAAGGTAAATTTGCCACATGGTCTTCGCCAACTATTGGTAAAAAATGTGCTTCACCTTCTTCTTTATTAAATAAACCAACGCCAAAAACAGCTACTTTTTTGTCTGCAAAAACTTGCTCATAAACTTCTACGGTATATCCTTTTCCTTCACTAAGATTGGCTCTAATTATTTTAAGACCTTCCTCAAATGAATCATATTCTTCAAGATCTTCAGGATCATCAAAATATGGCATCATCATTTTGTAATGATAATCTACAAGTTCATCTTTCTCAAGACTGCCACCAAAGGGAGTAAGTTTTCCCATGGATGAAAAAATAGCTTTAGCTTCATCAGACATCTTTGTTATTTGTGCCTCCTGACCATCAAGTTGGTTACCCCAATAAGCCAAAAACATATACTCAGGATTGATAATACTTAATGTTATTTTACCTTCCTTTTTTACAATCCCTGCCTTAAGAACACTTGCAAGTGCACCACGATCTTTAAATTCAAGACTCAAATCGTTTAACCCTTTATTGGTAAAACAAATCACATAAAGGTTATTATTTTCACCGGGATGATATTCTCCAATTACTTCAAAACCACCAGCTGTAACTGCCTCTTTAACTTTTGCAGTAACATCAGCAATATCAGTGTCAAAATCAGCAACTTTGAAATATGGTGAATAAGATTGTTGGGCAGTACAAATTGTTATTATTCCAACAAATAATGCGAAAATCAGAAATGCTTTTTTCATTGTAGATATATGTTTAAAAATGAATCGTAAAAATACAAATTCAACACATGTAAACATCTACATTATTTAGTTTATACTGAGTTTAAATTACTTGGAGGTTTATTGACCAAGATATCAGTTGATAATTATTTTCTTTGAAACTACCTTTCCATCCTCAATAACAGTAACTATATATAATCCTGATTTAGAATCGGTAAAATTGTGCATGAAATAATTGGAAGAGATTTGTTTCTTAACAATTTCAGCTCCTGTAATACTTGAGATAAAAACAGTTCTCACTTTGCTTTCATCAAACCTTATTTTAAGAGATCTGGTCTTATTATTGTAATTCAATACAAACTCGATATCAGTAATTTCAACTTTATCAACTATATCAGTAATGTACAAATAACAGGATCCAATTTCACTATTTTGGTATATAAGGTTATCATTTTCTTTTTCGCACAGCAGAGTAAATAATCCACACAAACCACCGTATACTCCAGTGCTACTATTAATTACACCTGTTTCACTACCAATACCTCTAATCCAGTATTCAAAATCGGGATAACCACTATTGGATAATTTCCATCTCTCCCTGTAACCATCCTCAAGCTCAATCGAATCAATTTCAACAAGAAGTAAGGTTAGCGCTCCTGCAGCACGTGGATTATTAATAACGACCGAATCACCAATTTCAAGATTAAAATTGTAGATTAGTCCTTCTTCCTCAAACATTTCTTTAAAATAAACCAACCCAGCTTCTTCACGAATAAAAGCACCATAAAAATTCCATTCTTCATGATTCTCATCTTCAGAAATCCACACTTTCTTATAAACAACATCATTAACAACTGTATCTACATCAAACCGAAAAAATTCAGTTGAATAGTTACTTCCCCATGGTTGACAATGTTCTGTCATTATCGACCACAGTTTTGTGGAGTTAACAATTTCTTGCGAATACATGGTTGATGAGAGCACGAAAACAATGGCAATAAAAAATATTTTTTTCATAAATTGAGTAAATTTTTAATTTAGCAAAAGTAAAATAATCTAGCAATATTGTTTTTTTATGATGACTGATGGAATAAAAGTCAACTATACATTGTCTATTAATTAGTACTTTAAAAATAAGAGACTGAAAACAAAAACCGACTTCGAGCTCATTAATGAAGCATTGGCAGGCAATACATCTGCTTTTGAATCTATTGTGGTTAGGTATGAATCGTTGGTTGCAAAAATAATCATACCCATGGTTGGCAATAAATATGATGCTGACGATATTGGACAAGAAACGTTTATTAGGTTTTACAAGTCGATGAAACAATTTAAAGGGGACTCGCAGTTGGGAACATATTTGGCACGAATAGCTATTAATTTATCATTAAATGAGATAAAAAAACGATCGAGACATCGTATTTCTTCAACAGATGATTACCCCGAAGTTAAAACTCACATGGTTAATAATGAGAAATCAGGTGACATAACTGACATGGTAAACAGTGCCCTTAATTTACTCGACATAAGATTCAGAAGCATAATTGTACTAAGACATATACAGGGTTTCTCTACAAAAGAAACTGCTAACATATTAGAGCTTCCTTTGGGAACAGTTCTTTCAAGGCTTTCCAGAGGACAAGAAAAATTAAAAGAGATAATAACCAAACTAGATATAAGATGAGCAAGTTAGAGAACAATAAAGATCTTTCGACATTGTTATCAAATTATGATTCAACATTTTCTGATGGATTTACTAATCGTGTGATGGACCGTATTGAGATGGATAAAAATAAAGAATCAAATAATGAGTTTGAATTTTATTCTGTTTTTAGATGGGTTGCACTTTCTGGAATTGCTGCAATAGTGGTACTACTATTTTCGGTTTACATCACACAGGGCTCTTTTTCAGCTGATGCCATATACGGATTAGTTTATTACACTCCAGATGAGCCTATAATTGCATCATTAAACTATTAAAATCGAGACATATGAAAACTAAATTAAGATACTCGTTAATAATAATAAGCACTTTGATTATTGGAATGGTAATAGGATTTCTAATAGGTGGAAGAATTACAAGCACACGAATCGAAAACATGAGAAACTACTATACGGACAATGGGTTTAATCACCAATTCAGGAAAATTATACAACCAACCCCTGAACAACGAGCCGTAATTATGCCAATTTTAAAAAAACACGCTGTACTTAACCGTCAACAAATGATAAACTTTCATGAAGGGCAGGAAGAAATTTTCATTGATCTTATTGATGAACTGGACACTCACCTTGATGAAGAACAGATAAGTAGACTTACTCGTGCACTCGATCAACGAAATAAACGATTTCACAACAGTCCGAAACACCGCCCCCGAATGGATAGAAGAAAAAAACCAACTAGAGAATAAGTTTTTTAAATTGGCTTTAGTTTATTTCACCTTTGTGTTACCTTTGCGTATTACTTTTTGCTAATTAGCGGCTATAAGAAAACGCCAACAACTTCGTTAGGCTTATATTTAAAACCAGTCATCCCTACGATACTGTCGGGACTCCTGATTTTAAATACTTCGCAAGCCTCGTTCTTGACGTTTTCTTTAAACCCACTTCAAAAATGGTGAATTTTTTTAGAGGCACTAGCTAGCAGATTATACAATACTATCAAATTAATTCTTCATGGAAATATACCTAATAATAGCCTGTGTAGTACTACTTATCGTACTGATAATTATCATGCTAACAAAAAAACCTGATAATAGTAATATCAAAACCGAGCTAGTTTCTATTCTTAAAGAAGAGCTAACAGAAACACGACGTGAAAACAGAGAGCTGAATATAGAAAACAGGCAAGAAATTAATTTACTTTTTAAGAATTTTCAGGATTCACTGATAAAGAGAATTTCAGAAAATATTAGCATTCAAAAAGATCAGCTTGATTCATTTTCACGATCTTTAAACAACATGTCGGAAAAACAAGTAAAAAGTTACGACGATTTTAAAGAGAGTATAAAAGCTGATGCTAAAGAGAATCGCGAAGAATTAAACAAAGGTTTACTATCATTTGAAGATAAGTTCACCAACAATATTAAGGATTTTAACGAACAGCTACGGCTTAGGTTTGACAACCTGAGTAAACAGCAAACTGAGTTTAATAAACAATCTAAAGATACCATAAACGACATTAAAACAGCCATCGAAAAACAACTTATTTCCATCAAAGAGGATAATACTATCCAGCTTAACGAGATGCGGAAAACTGTTGATGAGAAATTACAAACAACTCTGGAAAAACGACTAGGTGAATCCTTCAAACAAGTTAGTGAAAGACTTGAATTGGTACATAAAGGACTTGGTGAAATGAAAGAGTTGGCAACTGGCGTAGGTGATCTAAAAAAAGTGCTTTCGAACGTAAAAACTCGCGGTATACTTGGCGAGTACCAACTGGGTAATATTCTGGAACAGTTATTAGCTCCTGAGCAATATTCTCAAAATGTTGCAACAAAAAAAGGAAGTCAGGCCAACGTTGAATATGCCATAAAACTTCCTGGTAAGATTGACGAAAATGAAGTATGGCTACCAATTGATTCAAAATTCCCCATCGAAAACTATCAGTTATTGCTCGATGCTTATGATGAAGGCGACAAAACTAAAATTGAAAATGCACAAAAGGTATTACTAAAAACAATTGTAGGTTTTGCAAAAACAATTAGCGAAAAATATATTGATCCTCCGCACACTACCGATTTTGGAATAATGTTTCTGCCAATAGAAAGTCTTTATGCAGAGGTACTAAGACACCCTGGAACATTTGAAAAGCTACAGCGCGAATACCACATAACTGTAACTGGCCCAACAACATTATCAGCATTATTAAACAGTCTTCAAATGGGATTCCGAACTTTGGCAGTTCAAAAACGAAGTAGTGAAGTATGGAAAGTATTGTCCGGTGTAAAAGCTGAATTTGGTAAATTCTCTGAACATCTGGCAAAAGTGCATAAGCAAATTAATACGGCTTCGGTTACACTCGACACACTACGAAGTACTCGTACTAATGCCATCGAAAGAAGATTACGGGGAGTAGAAACACTCGAAGCTTCAGTTAGTCAAACCGAACTTGAACTTCCTTTATCTACTAATTTGGAAGATGAGGAATAATTACTGATTTGATAAAACTAACTCATCGTAGCTAAAGATGATATTGTATCCCTTTGCATTCATATAGGTTCTTAGGTTTTCTTCAGTTTCAGAAGTTGTAACCAAAACAAAATCACCACCCCACGCCCCCAAAGACTTTACAGTTCCCGAAAAATCAGAAAAGTATAAGGATTTAACAGTTGGCAACCCAAGTATTTTTGATAATATCACTTCATGTTCATCAAGTAGGTTTTGAAAATTTTGTAGCTCGTTTGTTTTGATAAGCTCGTTTGTAATATCTGTAATTCTACTAATATCACTCGAATTAAACTTACCCTGTTTCTTAAAAGAAGCTATACTATCGGAGGAATTCTGCTTATTTCCCAAATAGACAAAATAAATATTCTTGGTGAAAGTGGGATTAAAATTCAAATTCGTTACCCGAATTGTATCACCTTCTCTCTGATAAAGAATTGGAGAATCACTTTGTGCACATGCAATATCATAACCTGATCCCCCAAAAGTTTGCTCAAGCAATTTATACGGATTAACATCAGCCCACATTGCAATGTTAGAAATTAACGTAGAACTTGTTCCAAAGCCATACTCGGAATCAAAATCAAGATTAGTGACCACATCAAATCCCAGTTTATCCATAAGAAATGAACTCGACATTTTTCTCACAGTAGTCAATATATCTCTTAATTTATGGGCAAGATTAGTATTATCTGTACTAAGAATCTTAAATAAGCTCAACTCATAACCAGCTGTAAACCAAGCACCATTAGGACCAATAGCATTCCATCTAAGAATTTTCGAATTATTTTTGGATACACTTAATGACTGTCCGACCTTTAATGGTAAAGCAAAAGACAATGCCCCTTCCATCACAAGATATTCACCTGTAATGAGCAGCTTACCGTTTGATGACCATGTTTGAATACCAGAACTCACTTTTTTCGTAGATTATCTATAAACTGCTTTGCCGAACCATGCGAAACTTTATGCTCAACAAAGTATTCAACAGCTTTTTCCTTTTCTTCTTTGGTTGCCTCAATATGATTTAAGATATTGTACAAGTGCATTTTCATATGCCCAATTTGTATTCCTTTGGTAACCAATGACCTAATAGCAGCAAAATTATTTGCCAAACCCACTGATGCAACAATCATCATAAGCTCATTTGCACTTGGATTACCTAACATTTCCAATGAGTGCTTTGCAAGCGGATGCAGTGATGTAAGTCCTCCAACCGTACCCAATGCCATCGGAATACATAATTCGTATTTAAAAGTAGTGTCAGTTAATATAACTTTTGTCAAGCTTTGATATCTGCCATTTCTGGTGGCATATGCATGTCCTGCAGCTTCAATGGCTCGGAAATCATTTCCGGTGGCAATGGCGACAGCGTCAATTCCATTAAAAACCCCTTTATTATGTGTGGTTGCTCTATAAATATCAATCTCAGCAATTTTAACAGCAGTCTGAAATTTTTTAGCAAACTGTTTACCTGTCATCGATTTGTAGATCCCATCAAAATCAGTGAAGTCGCATTCCACCCATGCTTTAACAAGACAGTTTGGTGTATAATTCGATAAAATTGACATGATTATTTCACAGTCTTTTTCATCATCAATAAAAATATCGTTGGTCTTGAAAAACACTTTTAAGGCTGAGGCAAACTCCTCTAGGCACGAATTAATAAAATTGGCGCCCATCGAATCCATTGTATTAAAGGTAATTTTTATCTGATAATAATCATCTATTTCCTTAGTAAGGTCAATTAGTTCAAAGTCAATGATGCCTCCACCTCTTTGCTCCATCCTTTTAGTTGTATCCTTAACTGCCTCACGTAAATACAACTTAAGATCATCCATTACTGCAACAAGCTTCTTCTTCTTTCCACTCCATAAAAAGTGTACTTGCCCTATTTTCTCAATATCGATAACTTCGGCTCTAAAACCACCTCGTTCCGACCAAAATTTTGAACTTGATGCAGCGGCAGCAACAACTGAGCTTTCTTCAATTACGACCGGTACATGATAAGTACGCCCATTAACAACAACATTTGGAGCTATGCCGTAGGGTATATAAAAATTAGATATTGTATTCTCGCTAAATTCGTCAAATATTTTTTGCTTAGAAGTATCAACATGCCAAAAACTTTTTAGCAAATCCATGGCTTCCACTTGGTTGTCCATCAACTCCGATACAATTTTAACCTTATCTTCCTTCAGGAGCTTTGAGAAGCCCCTAATTAAGAGATCACGTTTTCTTCTTCTTGGCATCTACCCTATCTTTCCTTTTCAACAAAAACTACTACCAATCATCCTTTACCTTTTCAGGTTCAGGCTTCATCTTCTCTTCAAGTGTACTACTCCAATTATTCACAAAATCGGCAATTTGCCTCAAATATTCATCCCATCTGGTGTCGTAGGCAGGATCGTTTTTATTTAGCCATTTCTCAACAGGAATACTAGTAGCTGATGTTAGTATTATTTCATCTATTGTATAACGATATCTGCTATCTTTCATCTCAACGGTAAAAGTATATTTAATCATGCCGCCAACATGCTTCACACTATCTTCATCCCAATAATATATCCTAAAGCGGTGCCGACCAACTATTTTTCCAGTTTCCTTATCCCTAACCGAAGTAACTCGAACAGGATCTTTATAAGTACTATTTAGCCAATAAATCGACCTTTTAAATAATTCATACTGGTCGCCCTTTTCTTCTATTACACCCTGAAATTTAATCTTATTAGTTTCGGTATCAATAGGTATGGTTAGTTCTTCTTTTACCTGTGCTGACAGTTGGATACTGCACAAAACAATTGCAAATATTATAACCTTCTTCATTACAACAATTTAAGTTTAAGATGGAGCAAAGTTAATGGAAATTATTGCTTTAAGCCGATTTGTTTAGATAAAATTGGCCAAGCTGTATATTAGTCATCAATATTAAACTTGTAAGCCAATATTAGATGAATCTGTTTATTACATAAATACCATCAAATTTGTGATAGTATTTATTAAAATTGAGGAGACGTTATTAACACCTTTAAATCAATAACATACCAACCTTGGTTTTTTATTATTGCAAATAAATGACTCATTAAAAAAGTATTAATATTAATCTAGAGTCATTATTAATTGCGTTTAAGCACAATCATGTTTTTATGGTATTCCATATAAAAGACAACCTGACTGTAGGATAAAAAGTTCTACTATTCAGTCATTTACTTTTATAAATGCTGATATATCAATTTACCCACAGAAACCATAATGAGATTTCGATTTATTCACTAATTTACAATACAAAAAACATATCCAATTCTTTTATATATTTGCTCCCATTCTTATTATTTCGACTTTAAAACTAATAAATTATAAATATTATGAACTTTTCGTACTCTTCAATTACCAAAAAAATATGGATGTCGTTAATGGGGTTATTCCTCATGACATTTTTGGTAGTTCATTTGGGCATCAACCTATTGCTGATAATTGATCCATCATTGGAACTATTTAATATAGCTGCCCACTTTATGGGAACAAACCCATTAATCCAAATGTTTCAATGGGTTCTTTTTGCTGGGTTTGCTGTACATATCGTACTTGGTGTTGTCCTTCAAATTCAAAACTGGATAGCACGCCCAAAAGGTTATAAGGTAAAAGCTTCTTCTGAGGATTCTTTCTTTTCGAAATATATGATTCACACTGGAATTATAATAGCTGTTTTCCTTGCAATTCATTTTGCCAATTTTTTCCTAAGAGCCAAGGTATTTCATACTGTACCTGAGTTCATATTAAACGGAGTTCCAACCGGCATGGAAGATATGGGCATTGTTGTTATTCAATTATTCCAATCTCCACTTTATGTTATTGGTTATATAATAGCATTGCTAACACTTGGTTTTCACCTCGACCATGCATTCCAGTCTGCATTTCAGTCGCTTGGATTAAACCATGAAAAATACACTCCTTTCATAAAGGGACTTGGTCATATATTCTCAATTGTAATTACACTTGGGTACATACTAATTCCTGTGGTTATTTACTTTTCAAAATAATAAAACATGACAAAGTTAGATTCAAAAATACCAAGTGGCCCAATAGCCGAAAAATGGACAAATTATAAAGCACACCAGAACCTTGTTAACCCTGCCAACAAACGCAAAATTGATGTTATTGTGGTTGGAACCGGACTTGCCGGTGGCGCAGCAGCAGCTAGTTTGGCGGAGCTTGGATTTAATGTAAAAGTATTTTGCATTCAAGATAGCCCTCGTCGCGCGCATAGTATTGCCGCTCAAGGCGGAATTAATGCCGCAAAAAACTATCCAAACGATGGCGATAGTGTTTACCGATTATTTTATGATACTGTAAAAGGTGGTGATTATCGTGCCCGTGAAGCTAATGTTTATCGTTTGGCCGAAGTAAGCAACAGTATAATAGACCAATGCGTTGCACAGGGAGTTCCTTTTGCGCGTGAATATGGCGGCTTGCTCGACAATCGATCATTTGGAGGCGCACTCGTGTCACGAACATTTTATGCCCGTGGACAAACTGGTCAGCAATTACTATTAGGAGCATATAGTGCTTTAAGTAAAGAAATTAACAAAGGAACTGTTAAGTTCTTCACCCGTCGTGAGATGATGGATATTGTAAAAATTGATGGTAAAGCGCGAGGCATTATTGTAAGAAATCTGGTAACAGGCGAACTTGAACGCCATGGCGCACATGCTGTTCTTCTTGCAACTGGTGGTTATGGAAATGTATTTTTCCTTTCAACAAATGCAATGACATCGAATGGTGGTGCTGCATGGAAAGCTTATAAAAGAGGTGCATTTTTTGCTGATCCTAGTTTTGTGCAAATTCACCCAACTTGTATTCCTGTTCATGGTGATTACCAAAGTAAACTTACTCTAATGAGTGAAAGCTTACGTAATGATGGTAGAATTTGGGTTCCAAAAAAGAAATCAGATGCCGAAAAAATACAAAAAGGAGAATTATCTCCAGTAAATATTGCAGAAGAAGACAGAGATTATTATCTCGAAAGAAGATATCCTGCATTTGGTAACCTTGTACCCCGTGATGTTGCATCACGTGCTGCAAAGGAGCGTTGTGATGCCGGTCATGGAGTTGGAAATACTGGCCTTGCCGTTTATCTTGATTTTAAAGATGCCATCAATCGTCTTGGTAAAAATGTTATCGAAGCCCGCTACGGTAACCTATTCCAGATGTATGAAAAAATTGTTGATGAAAACCCATACATTACTCCAATGATGATTTATCCTGCCATACATTATACGATGGGTGGTACCTGGGTTGATTACGAATTACAAAGCACAGTACCTGGATTATTTGTTGGTGGCGAAGCTAACTTCTCCGATCATGGAGCTAATCGCCTTGGGGCATCTGCTTTAATGCAAGGATTATCCGATGGTTATTTTGTGCTTCCTTATACAATGCAAAATTATCTTGCCGACCAAATTACAATTCCTCATTTTGCAACTGACGGTCCTGAATTTGAACAAACAGAAAAAGAAGTTCAGGAAATAATTGACAAATTATTATCCGTTAACGGAAAACATACTGTTGATTCCATGCACAAAAGGCTAGGTCATATTATGTGGGATAACGTTGGAATGGCTAGAAATAAAGAAGGACTTGAAGAAGCTATTGTTGAAATTAAGAAACTTCGAAAAGAGTTTTGGGAACAAGTTAGTGTACCAGGTGATAAAGAAGGTATGAATATTGAACTTGAAAAAGCCCTTCGTGTTGCTGATTTCCTTGAACTTGGCGAACTAATGGCACGTGATGCTCTTAATCGTAACGAATCATGTGGAGGTCACTTCCGTGATGAGTATAAAACCGAAGAGGGTGAAGCACTACGTGACGATAGTAAATATATGTATGTAGCTGCTTGGGAGTATAAAGGCGTTGATAATGAGCCAGAACTTCATAAAGAACCACTTGTTTACGAAAACATTGAGGTTAAACAACGTAATTACAAAACAGCTTAAATTAACAAAAAGTAAAAAACGGAACAATGGATCTTAAATTAAAAATATGGAGGCAGTCGAATGCCGATGCCAAAGGTAAATTTGTAGAATACCCCGTTCATAATATATCAAAGGATGCCTCATTTTTAGAAATGATGGATATCCTTAATGAAGAGCTTGTTGCCAATGGCGACGAGCCTGTTGCATTTGATCATGATTGCCGCGAAGGAATTTGTGGAATGTGTAGCCTTTTTATTAACGGTCATCCTCACGGACCTGATGGTTCAATCACTACTTGCCAGCTTCATATGCGTAATTTTAAAGATGGTGAAACTGTAGTAATTGAGCCGTGGCGTGCTAAACCATTTCCAATTATCAAAGATTTAATGGTAGACCGTACTGCATTCGACACTATTATTCAGGCAGGTGGCTATGTATCAATAAATACGGGTGGTGTACCAGATGCAAATGCAATTCCTATCAAAAAAGAGAATGCCGACCTTGCCATGGATGCTGCGGCTTGTATTGGATGTGGAGCTTGCGTTGCCGCATGTAAAAATGCATCAGCCATGCTATTTGTTTCTGCCAAGGTAAGTCAGTTTGCACTTTTGCCACAAGGTAAAGTTGAGGCAAAAAAACGTGTTGAAAACATGGTTATGGTAATGGATGAACTTGGTTTTGGTAATTGCACAAACACATATGCTTGTGAAGTAGAGTGTCCTAAAGATATTAGTGTTGCTAATATTGCTCGTATGAATAGAGAGTTTTTGGTAGCAAAAGTGTCATAGATTAATCCCAAAAAAAGTGAGTTTTTATTTTTTATTCTAAAAACTGAAACAATGAGGGTAATATATATTTTAATTATTGTTTTTTTTTCAGCAAGCTTTAATTCTAGTGCCCAGATTCCAACTGATGGGTTAGTTGCTTATTGGCATTTCAATGGAAATACTTCTGATAGTAGTGGAAACGGTCATAATGCTATTTTACATGGACCTATTTTAGTTAACGATAGGTTTATGATTGATGATATGGCATATTCGTTTGAACGTTATGCCGATGATTATATTCAAACAAATATTAATGACAATGTATTTGACAATTATACTGCAGCAGGGTGGTATTATTGGAATGGAATCGATAATTCGCACGCAATTGGGACTTTTCTAATTGGAGGAAAAGGCTGGACTTGGAAGATATATAACAATAGGGTACGATTTCTACAGGCTAACACAGCATTGGTTTCAACATTTGATATTATTCCTAAAACATGGTTTCATGTTGCTGTTAGCTTCGATGGTTCTGTTGCACGATTATATATAAATGGAGCCGAAAATATATCAGCAAATGCCGATATTGGCAAAGGTGAAGATTTATTTATTGGAGCTATTCCTAAATATATGTCAGTGTATAATTGGGATGGATACATTGATGAGGTACTTGTTTATAATAGAGCTCTTGAGTCAAACGAAATAAATATACTATATACAGATGGTCTTTTTGTAAATGACACTGTATTTGTTTACGATACTATACCAGTATATGATACAATCACCATTATTGATAGTATCTCAGTTACTGATACATTAATAATAGATATCGCATTATCCATACCACAACCTAGTTACAATACAATTAAGATTTATCCAAACCCAACAAGTGACATTATATACATTAGTACGGGTGATTATCTTGCAATGGATAACTATACAATTAAAATAATAAGTTCGCTTGGTAATATTGTTTTTGAAGAACTTTGCAATCAGCCTGAATTTCAAATTGATATTAATGATTTTGGTGCAACTGGGATATATTTTGTTCAAATAATAGATAATAACAATAATATTATTGACATTCGTAAGATACTACTAGAATAAAAAATGTAGAAATTCAATATTAAAAATATAAATTTGCCAAGATTACATAGTATCAAGCAAACTAAATGCAATTCAAATCAATTATAGGGCAACAAGCTCTGATTAATAGACTAATTATAGCTTACAACGAAAACCGTGTAGCTCATACTCAACTATTCCTGGGAAATGAGGGTTCAGGTTCATTGGCTATCGCAATTGCATATGCTCAGTTTTTGAATTGTACAAACAAAATCGAAAACGATAGCTGTGGTGAATGTGCATCATGTATTAAATTTGAGAAATATATTCATCCTGATTTGCATTTCTATTTCCCAACAGCAACAACTTCCACTGTAAAAAAAGATCCTAGATCGGGATTATTTTTAAACGAATGGCGAGAGTACTTAGGTGAAAACGATGCTTATATTACGCAGAGTGGTTGGTACGAACAAATGGGCATTGGTAATAAACAGGGTTACATTCGAAAGGATGATGCCAATGAACTAATTGGTAGTTTATCGCTTAAAGCCTATGAAGCTGAATACAAAGTTGTCATAATATGGATGGTTGACAGGATGAATGAATCGGCATCAAATAAGCTACTTAAAACCTATGAGGAACCACCTAACAATACTTTAATAATACTAATAGGAGAAAAGTACGAGCAGCTACTGGCAACCGTTCGGTCAAGAGCACAACTTTTAAAAGTTCCCAAACTTTCTGATAATGATATTGCAAATCAACTTGTTAAAGAAGGAACTGAAGAGGATACTGCAAAAGATGTAGCTATGATTTCGGCTGGAAACTGGAATCTTGCCAAAAAAATAATTTATGATTCTGAAGAAACGCAATCAAATTTTATCAATTTCAGGAAATGGTTAAGGCTTTGTTTTCAACCCAAAGATTTTTCTCAGCTTGTAAAGTTTAATCAAGAAATGTCGAAAATAGGTCGTGAAAAACAAAAAAGCTTTTTGAATTATGGATTGGAAGTAATCCACAATGCTATCCTACAAAATAATGGTAGTGGTGCAGTAATTAGAAAAGCCGGTGAAGAATTAGACTTTGCAATAAAATTTTCACCTTTCATCAATGAGGCTAATCACGCCGAAATGTATTTAGCTATAAATCAGGCTATCTACCATATTGAAAGAAATGCCCATGCAGGCATATTATTTTCCGACCTCAGCTTTACGATTGTTGACCTAATTATTAAAGGTAGGAAGCATATTGCTAATAATCTGAATTAATAGTCAGGCATAATAATGCGTAACTTTGCAGCGTGATCAATCGCTTTAAAAAATACATCCGTGAAAACAAACTAATTCAATCAGGAGATAGTATACTTCTGGCTGTTAGTGGTGGTATCGATTCGGTAGTAATGCTTGATTTATTTGACAAAGCCGGTATTAATTACGCTATTGCACATTGCAATTTTAAATTAAGGGATAACGAATCGGATGAGGACGAGATGTTTGTAAGGCAACTTGCACACAATTATGATGTTGACATATTCGTTACTGTTTGCAAAGCTGCTGATTATGCCAAAACGAATGGACTTTCAATCCAAGAATCAGCTCGAGACCTAAGATACTCATGGTTCAATAAAGTATGTTTACATAATAATTACTCTTTAGTTGCTGTGGGGCATAATCAAGATGATAATATTGAAACTTTTTTTATTAATTTATTTAGAGGTGCTGGAATTAAAGGTTTAAAAGGTATTCCGGTTAAACGAAATAATATAATAAGGCCATTGTTGTTTGCAACTCGTAGTGAAATAATTGTTTACGCAAAAGATAACAATATTACATTTAGAGAAGACAGTTCAAATAGCTCAGATTATTATTTACGCAATAAAATTCGTCATCATCTAATACCAAAAATTGAAGATATTTCGCCAGGATTTGCTAATACAGCTAAAAAAAGTATTGATAATTTAGTTGAAGCTGATTTATTGTTAGAGTCGGTTATAAAGGATAAAAAAGAGCAGCTTTTTGTGATAAATTCTGATAGTACTGTGCAAATTTCCATTAGTGAAATTCGAAATCTAATACCCACTAGCGTGTGGATGTATTATCTACTCAGTGGTTTTGGATTTATCAGACAAATTACTGATGCCATTTGTATATCCATAGAGAGTAGTGATAAAATTGGAAGCAGGTTTTCATCTACTGATTATGAATTACTTATTGATCGCGACAATTTGATTATCCGAAGTAAAGAAAATAAAACGCCCAGAGAAAGAATCAATATTACATCTGTACAAAGCGAGTTAACCCATCCCATGAAAATGGTAATGGAAAATAAAGTAAACACTTCAAACTTTATTTTTAACAATAGTAAAAAAATTGCTTATTTTAATATGGATAAACTATCATTCCCATTAACCATGCGTCCATGGGAAGTTGGTGATCGAATAATTCCTTTTGGAATGAGCGGAAGCAAGCTTGTTAGTGATATCCTAATTGATCATAAAGTAAATACATTTGAAAAAGAAAATACTTTCGTGTTAATATCTAATAAAAAAATTATTTGGGTAATTGGATATCGAACCTCAAATGAGTTTAGAGTTAAAAAATCTACGAAGGATATTTATGTTATTTCATTGATTATTTAATTGTACAATGGTTTAATTATACAATTATTTAATTTATCCATTTCATTATTACACCATTGTATAATTCGCAGTAAAAAGCAACATTTTACAACCCAAGGCTGTCTAGAAAAAGACATACTGCAGTCAGGTTTTTACATAAAACATTACTAAAGGATTAACATTGTTTAATAAATCAGAATACAATATTTAATTATTTTTGCAAATCATTTTTAATAAGTTTAATATGAAACGTAGTTTCTCAGCAATTGCACTATTTCTACTGATAACTTTTGGGTTAAAAGCACAAATTCTTGAACCTGTTAGTTGGAGTTTTTCATCGAATAAAATAAACGACAAAGAATACGAGCTTGTTTTTAAAGCTGATATTGATATGCACTGGCATCTGTATTCGCAAGATATTCCAATGTCGCCACCTGCAACTAGATTTACATTTAATGAAAATGGTGATTACACACTTGTTGGAGATGTTACTGAAGAAAGTACAGTAATTGAAGAGTATGATCCTAATTTTGAGATGACTTTGAAGTATTTTGCCAATGAAGCAATATTCAAGCAAAAGATATTGCTTACGGGTGAAGGAGCATCGGTAAAAGGTGTTCTTGAGTTTATGAGTTGTGATGATACAAAATGCCTCCCTCCCACCGAAGTTGATTTTAATTTTACACTGGGAACCTCATCACAAGGCGGAGCCCCAAAATCACAAATACTTGAACCTGTAAAGTGGAATATCACAAGCAAAAAACTAAACTCAAATACAATTGAATTAATATTTGATGCTAGTATTGATGAAGGATATCATCTATACTCACTTACAATTCCTGAAGACGGACCATTACCAACGGTATTTACTTTTGAAGAATCTACAAACTTCAATATCAAAGGTGATATTCAAGAAGCTATAATTCCAATTGAAGAATATGATGATGTTTTTGAAATGGATATTAAATTCTTTGAAGGCAAAGCATCTTTTAAACAAATTATTAATGTAAAAACAGATAACTCAAGTGTTCCGGTTATTGGTGAAATTGCATACATGGTATGTAATGATGTTGGCTGTGTGGCACTTTACGAAGATTTTGAAGTAACCATTGATGTTAGTACTGGCGAACTAATTACTGAATCACAGGAGATTACCGAAGAAACTACTTATGAAGGTGATGACATTACAGGCAAAAAAGCCTCATTTTGGGGATTCTTTTTGCTATCTTTTTTAGGTGGACTTGCAGCCATACTAACACCATGTGTTTTTCCAATGATACCTATGACTGTTTCCTTCTTTATGAAAGACGGCGAGGACAAAGCAAAGGGAAAAGTACAGGCATTAATATATGGTTTTAGTATCATAGCAATTTATGTATTTATAGGCTCAGTACTTGCTGTTGTAGCTGGTCCCGATATTGCAAACTGGCTCAGTACTCACTGGCTACCAAATATATTATTCTTTGTAATTTTTGTGGTTTTTGCAGCTTCCTTTTTTGGGATGTTCGAGATTACACTACCATCATGGATGATAAATAAATCAGACCAAAGTGCTGACAAAGGTGGATTTTTAGGCCCTGTTTTTATGGCATTAACATTAGTACTTGTATCGTTTAGTTGCACAGGACCAATTGTTGGAACCATATTAGTTGAATCAGCTGGTGGTCAGGTATTAAAACCTATTATTGGAATGCTTGGTTTCTCACTTGCATTTGCACTTCCATTTACACTATTCGCATTTTTCCCAACATTATTACAAGGACTTCCAAAATCAGGAGGATGGCTTAATTCGGTTAAAGTTGTATTGGGATTTTTAGAATTGGCTCTTGGATTGAAATTCCTAAGTATTGCCGACCAAACTTATCATTGGGGTATTCTTGACAGAGAAGTTTATTTAGCTGCTTGGATCGTTATTTTCTTCTTGTTAGGATTATATTTACTTGGCAAAATAAAATTTGCTCATGATTCTGACGTACCCTTTGTTAGCGTACCAAGATTATTTCTAGCAGTAGCTGTTTTTACATTTGTTACATACCTAATTCCTGGTATGGTTGGAGCACCGCTAAAAGCCCTTTCGGGATACTTACCACCGCAAAGCACTCACGATTTCGACTTGAATTCGGTTATCAGGCAAACTGTTAAGGCTCACGCTTTTTCTGGCCCATCTAAAAAGATAGAGTTGTGTGAAACACCAAAATATAGTGAGTTTTTACACTTACCTCACGGAATAGAAGGCTACTTTGATTACGAACAGGCTTTAGCTTGTGCCAAAGAACAAAACAAACCACTTTTTATTGACTTTACAGGTCATGGCTGTGTAAACTGCCGTGAAATGGAATCAAACGTTTGGGCAAACCCAAAAGTACTTAGTTTACTGAGTAACGATTACATTGTAACAGCACTTTACGTGGATGACAAAACTACTATGCCTGAAGATGAATGGTACACAAGTAGTTATGACGGCAAAAAAAAGAAAACCATTGGTAAAAAGTTTGCGGATTTACAGAAAGAAATGTTCGGCGTAAATGCTCAACCATTTTATGTACTACTAAGTCCTGATGGTAAAATGCTAACATCTCCTAGAGCATACGATCTTGATGTAAGTGCTTTTGTTAAATTCTTAGAAACAGGTTTAAAGAACTTTAAGAAAGAGAAATAATATAGTTGAACAGTATCAACTTAATTGACCAACATACTAGTTTGCTGAAATGCTGATGATGATTTTTTTGCAATAGAAGGCAGCCCACTGATTGCTCAAAAAACCACAATCAGTATTAGACAACTATGAAGTAAAGCCTGCCTGTATTGTCATTTCGGCAGACAGGCGCGTTTGCCAGCACACACACCAAATTAGTTAATTCGCACAATATCAGCACCCAACATTTGTAGGCGTTTATCGATGTTTTGATAACCCCGATCGATTTGCTCAATATTTTCGATTATGCTGGTACCCTGCGCCGACAATGCAGCAATTAACAAGGCCACACCCGCTCTAATATCGGGCGAACTCATTTTTATGCCACGGAGGGTAAACTTATGATTTAGGCCAATAACAGTGGCGCGATGCGGATCGCAAAGAATTATTCGTGCACCCATATCAATTAGCTTATCAACAAAAAACAGGCGACTCTCAAACATTTTTTGATGAACCAGCACGCTTCCTTCGGCCTGAATTGCGGTTACGAGCACGATACTTATCAAATCGGGAGTAAATCCGGGCCATGGGGCATCGGCAATATTCATTATGGATCCATCGATAAAAGTTTCGATGGCATAATTTTCGTACTTGGGAACAACAATATCTTTACCAACCTGAGACACCGCTATGCCTAGGCGCTTGAACACTTCGGGTATCAAACCCAGATCATTCAAATTTACATTTTTAATGGTGATTTTTGATTGCGTCATGGCGGCCAACCCAATAAAACTACCAACTTCAATCATATCTGCCAACAGAGTATGCGATGTACCACCCATCGTATCAACACCTTCAATTATCAGCATATTTGAGCCAATACCAGTAATTTTTGCTCCCATACGGTTGAGCATTTTGCTAAGTTGTACAACATAAGGCTCACATGCAGCATTAAAAATGGTAGTTGTGCCCTGGGCCATTACGGCTGCCATAAGTATATTTGCAGTTCCGGTAACCGAAGCTTCCTCAAGCAACATGTAGCTACCTTTTAATTTTGCAGCTTCAACATGATAGCTTTTTCTATTGGCATCATAACTAAAATCAACACCGAGCTTTTGTAGTCCGATAAAATGAGTATCAAGTCGGCGTCTACCAATTTTATCACCACCAGGTTGTGGCAAGTATCCTTTACCAAATCGTGCCAATAACGGACCGAGTATCATTACACTACCACGAATACTTGTGGCTTTTTTGTAAAAATCAGGGGTATGGAGATAATCGAGATTAATATTGGAGGCTTTAAAAGAGTACTTTTCGGCACCTCTTCTTTTTACTTCTACGCCAAGTCCCTGCAGTAAATCAATGAGTTTGTTAACATCCCTAATGTCGGGCACGTTATTCATTATCACTTCTTCCTTTGTTAACAGGGTAGCACAAATTACCTGAAGTGCTTCGTTTTTTGCGCCTTGCGGAGTTATTTCACCGCTAAGGGGTTTACCGCCAACTATTTTAAATGATCCCATTTTTTATTATTTACAACGTATAGTAAATAAACGAAAAAACAACCAGTTTATGGTTGTTTTTTCAAAATAATTTTAGAAATTTATACCTGTTAGTTCTTATGGTAAAAACCAATTAAACCAAAAATGTGTGCAATCAATTGTATCTAACCTGAATAATTCATGTGTTTAGTTTGATGCAGATGTGAGGCGTCTAAACCTGACGATATAGCAATCTATTTCAAGGGTTTAGCAACAAAGCAGATGCATTAAAATAAACACACTTTAGTAAAAAATGACAATACTGAATAGTTATTATGCTGCAATAGTTTTTTGGTAATGTGATAGTTATAATACTATTGTCATTTTTTATGAATTAATCAGGCTAAATTATACTTAGTTACTCTTGTGTGAATAGTTCTTTTTCCTCTTATAATTATCCTTTCCAGATTTTTGATAAGGCTTATGAGGAGATTTTTTCTTTTTGTATTTAGGGCGTTGTATTACGTCACTAATTGCAATTAGTCTAAAGCCTTCAGGCAAACTAAGTTTTCCGTTGGATAGTCCATCAAGATGTTTGGCTATGGTTGCATCATTTACTGAGTCGCGATTCCATTTTAAATACGACTTCTTCATTTGGTTAGCAATTGCTAAAACAAGAGCTTGTTTTTCCTCACCCTCTTCGTACTCAAGTGCTTTCTCAATTATGCCCAATATATGTTTACCATAATGCCTGAGTTTAATCCTTGTATCGCTATACTCCAACTTTACAGGCTTAAGCTTCAGCTCTTCCCTAGTTGGCATTGGAAATGGACCATCAACTTCAAGTTTAAAATCAGAAATAGCATAAAGGTGATCCCACAAAACACGAATATAATCGTTAGTATCTTTTATCGAAGGATTCATCTGGCCCATCGATGTTATTATAAGATTTGCTGTTTTTGTCCTTTTTTCTCTGTCTTCAATCGTAATTGCAAAGTCAACCATTTTTTGAATATTTCTTCCATATTCAGGTATTATCAGCAAACCGCGCGCAGTATTATATTCCATTAGTTACATTTGTATTTATGACCCATGTGGTCAGGATAGTAATTATTTGGCAAAAGTAGTTAAATAAACCATAAAAGTAAAATTTAAGGCTAATCATAATTTTTATTGTGGCAATTTACCTGTATGCCCACAAATTTTGTGACTAACATTAATCTGGCTCCAGGCATACAGCTAACCACGCTTTTCATTTAAGTTGTTTCGTGCCTGCTGTTTCTTGTATGTTGTACAGGGGCTTACTTCGCTCGCCACTGCCAACTAACAATCAATCAGCAGCCACTTCAACAAGCTAACATTGCAATCGTTATTGCAAGTCATGTACAAAAAACCAATTAAATCAGTGAGACTATGATTTTGTTTTTCAAAATCATTTAGCCGAACTCCTGCCTGCCGAAAATGACATTGCAGGCAGGGATCCCAAGCGAAGTCGAGGGATCTCATAGGTTATACCTGACAGCCGGCAGGCTGGTTCCCCGCCACTTGTGGCGATATTAAAAATAATTCCTTTAGCGATACCTCGTCAGCTGGCTGCGAGGAGTTTCATCAAAAAAATAGTTAGTATTATTATGATTTTCAAAACTTTTTATCAGAAAATATTTATAGTTTTACAAACCAATTTTTACAATCTAAAAACAATGAAAAAATTTACCTCAAGTGACGATATTCTTGATTTTGCAATTAAAGCTGAGCAAGATGCAATTGATTTTTATTCAAGGTTATACAAAACAGCAGACACAACCAATATGAAGGCTGCATATAAAGAATTCATCCTCGAAGAAAAATCACATAAGGACAAGCTTAATAAATTAAAAGCTGAAGGAAAACTTGCAGGAATCGAAATTGGAAAAATTACTGATTTAAAAATTGCCGATTACCTCCCCGAAAAAACACCACACGATAATATGGATTATCAAGAGTCGTTGATAGTTGTAATGCAACGAGAAAAAGCTGCTTATAAATTATATTCCGACCTTGCCGAAATAGCCGATAATGAAGATTTGAAAAATTTATTTCTTGTACTGGCAGCCGAAGAAGCAAAACACAAACTAAAATTCGAAATCGAATACGACGATACTGTGTTTATGGAAAACTAGATTGGGGCGGTTAGCTAAAAGCTATTGGCTAAAAGCTATTGGCTAAAAGCTATTGGCTAAAAGCTATTGGCTGAAGGCTATTGGCAGTTGGAAACTGAAGACTGCCCACTGTAAACTGAAGACTGCCGACTGTAAACTGCCGACTGTTGACTGCCTACTGTAGACTATATACCCAGCTCCAAATCCTCATTAAAACCATTACTCTATTTCGCCACTACAGCTTTTCGTATTTCTGTCAGGTATCAAATATCTAAAACCTACAAAAACCTTTATTCCAGTAATAGGACCCCAGACAATCGAAGAATCAAAATACTCTCCAAAAGGGTCTTCGGGTGCAATAATTGGGTCTAACTGACGATAGTTGCCTAAATTTTCGCCGCCCAAATAAATCTCAAACTGATTAAAGTATCTGGTTATTTGTGCATTTACTATTGCATAATCAGGCGAATGTGATGGTCGCTGATATTCCACAGGGTAAAATCCAGTATAAGGTAATCGTTGATTTCCAATAATTTGAACATTCATATCAAATTGCCATTTTTTCAAAGGTGTTTGATACGACAAGGCCAATAGACCCTTATATTTGTTTACCAATGGTTTCTCTTGAAATTTACCACCAATTGTGGTCTTCACATCATTATATCTAAATGCCAAGGTAAGTTCAAAGTTCTTGAACAACTCATACATCGATTCTATTTGAAAACTATTTGAATACGATTGTCCATCAAGATTATAAACATAAACAAAAGCCGGATTATCTTCTCTGTCAATAATCACCTGGTTTTCGAATTGTGTGCGAAAATAATCTGTGGTTATACTTAACTCATTTCCACCTATATTAATATAAGTAGTATAGCTGATTCCGTAATTCCAGGATGATTCAATTTTCAGTTCTTCAGTAAAAATTATCTTTTTAGATGTGGCTAACATTGATGAATTTTCAGCAATAACATTAGCCGAACGATATCCTTTACCCGCACTTAACCTGATAATATTATTCTCATTAACATTATATTTTACATGAATACGAGGGGTAAAAAGCAATCCGTATAAGTTATGATTATCTAATCGTATACCAGCAATAACATTCAGGTTTTTATTGTTCAAATAGCTGTATTGAACAAAACCTCCACCAACTTTCTCGGTACGGTAAAAAGTGCTGTCGTTTAATTTTTCATCATAACTATCGTAGGTGAAAGTAAGCCCGGTTGTAAAGCCATGGCTAGTATTAATAACCCACGACTCAAACATAAAGTTACCATAATAAGAAAATTGCTGAGCATCATATGTAGTTAACCCGAAAAAAGAATTTTGATCATCAATTACCACTTGATTTTGAAACCCAAAAGTAGTATTTGATCTATGCTCAAAAACATAACCCATTTTTAAGAAAGCTTCATAACGATTTGTCTCTACTCCTACCCCATACCCGTTCTCAACTGTGTGCTCCTTGTCAGGATCAAATTGCATTTGTCCGCCCTGCCGGTTTTCTGATAAATATTTAAACCCAAATCTTGATCGAAACTGTTTGTTAACATACCTCCATCTGTTAAAAATATTAACCTGATTAATGAGTGGCTGATCCAGAAAAGAATCTCCATTAAGATCATGCTTAACTGACATATTTTCAACATGGGCGAGAATGGCAGTACTCAATTTATCGGTTACCTGAAAACGTACATTTGCATTACCCTCAATTTTTCCCAACTGATTACCATACATATTAAGGAAAAAACGATCACCCTCATCGGCTTTTTTATATTCAACATTTATTTGTCCTACCATGGCCTCATAACCATTTATAACAGATGAAGTTCCCTTTGAAACTTGAATAGACTCCATCCAACTACCCGGTATATACCCAAGGCCCCAAGGTGTAGCCAGCCCACGCATATTTGGGATATTTTCGGTTAACAATTGAACATAGATGCCAGCTAGACCCAACATTTTAATTTGTTTTGCACCAGTAACAGCATCACTGTAGCTAACATCAACAGTGGCATTATTTTCAAAACTTTCCGACAGATTACAACATGCTGCTTTTTGGAGCTCTTCCTCAACTATATTTGTAACCAACCTGGTATCAGCTCTTGAAATTGCACTGCCCGTCTGCCTTGCATTAACCTCAACTTCATCAAGGTTTTTTGCATCCGATAAGATGACACTAATATCATCATATCCAGTTTTGACTAAGTTAACAGTATCATTTTGATAACTTACAAAGCTAATAATCAACACTTGAGGATGAACAGGATTAAGCTCAATACTAAACTTACCATCAGCACCAGCTACTTTCCCATTTTGAGTATTTAATTGAATTATTGTTGCTCCTCCAAGCGGAATTTTTTCGCCATCGATGTATTCAGAAATACTACCTGTAACAAGTTGTGCGTAAAGGGCAAATCCTTGCATCAATAGTAATACTACTAATAGCATATATTTTCTTATAGCTAAGTTCTTCATTTAATAACTAATTAGTGAGAACGGAATGCCTCCAACGAAGCATAACTTCAAATAAACAAGAAAGTGATTAATTTTTGCCGTCAAATTAAATTTTGGGTAATCACGGCCATGAATTAATAATTACCAAATAAGGTTAGGGATGGACTTTAAATTTATGAAATAATACAACAATCTGTTTCCCGGATAATGGAGGGGGCAAACAATGGGTATATTCAATTTCTTTATGAATTTTAGCAAAGTGGCAGCTAAGTTCGTTATAAGTTGGAATAGCATTATTGCCAATATAATTACTAAAAGCTACAGCTTTGAATGGTAGTAAATATACATCCCAAATTTTGTGATATACTTTTTCAACAGTACAACACTCATTTTTTGGAGGTTCAAAACAGCCACTTGTTGTACAACATGAGGTTGGGTTTTGAGTTTTATCCGAATTCAAAACATCAACTAAACTACCACATTCAACTTGTTGTGAAGCATCACTTTGCAATACAACCAAATTACTATCACAACTATTTGAATTAATAGTAAAACCTGTTGTGACAGTTAAAAAAACAATAACTGAAATTAAGCTAACCAAATATTTAAATATTGCGTACAATCTCATAAAAAGGGTCACTTAAAAAAATGGGTAATCAGCTTTATTACGATGCCCGAAAACTGCTAACTGAAGACTGCCGACTGCTTGCTGACTGGAGACTGCCGACTGAAGACTGAGCATTTAATTCCTAGTTCTTCTCATAAATCTCATCAAGTACTTTACTGTACTCGTTTATTACAACTTTACGTTTTAGCTTTTGTGTTGGTGATAGCATTCCATTCTCTGGAGTCCACTGTATAGGCACAAGTCTGAATACTTTTATTTGTGCCACATGATCCAATTCTACGTTATGCTTATCAACTTCTACCTGGAAACGATCAATAATTTTTTGTTTCTT
>JASFZK010000007.1:0-8964 GCA_045267845.1 Bacteroidota bacterium
GAGTCTGTAATGTTCATCGCTTCTAAATTGCAAAAATCAATTGCATATTCAGCACCATGCTCTTCCATAGCATTTTTTAGAGCTTTCCCAAGATCCATAGCTGCTATTTTTACTATTGTAGCACCTCTTCTCTGTAAGGCCTTTGCATTGTCATCGTTTAAACTTATGTACGAAACTTTAACCTGTTCGTCTATTTTGATTTTTTGTTTTTCAGATTTTTTAACATCAGAAGAACAACTAAAAAATAGTAATGTAACAACTATGCTGATAATTATGTTGAGATATTTCATATGTATTTGTTTTTTTTTGTGAAAACCTGATTCTGAAATTTAAATTCTATCATTTTTAATTAATAAGCAATAGCCCGTTAAAAAGTTTATGTCAAGTTTATTTTGGCTGCAAAGTTATTAATATTCTTTTAGTTGGTGTTTTTTTAAATATTGTTAAAAATAAACAGTAGACATCAATAGTTACACCGTATTCAGACTCGGTATAAATTGAGTATACATGCGTTTTAGGTTGGTTTCTGACTTACTTTTGATCAATAAATATACAAATTTATATATGTAAATATTTCTATATAACAACCTGAAATTTGATACAATATTTTAACATTAACGATGCCTAAAATTAGTTTTAGACATCTGTTTTAAACAATAATTATTAACTAATAATAAATATCATGAAAATTAATTTGATGAAAAAGAGGATTACTTATTTTGTGGCAATTGCGCTTTCAATTGTAATTTTTAGTGTTGATGCTATGGCTACAGATGGCTATTTCAGCAATGGTCAAGGAACCCGAAACAAAGGAATGGCAGGTGCCGGTATTGCTTTTCTAAAATCACCATTTTCGGCTGCTATAAATCCTGCAGGTATTGGATTTATGGAGAAGAAATGGAGTATTGAAGTTTCTGTTGGTGTTTTTAATCCAAATAGAAAGTATGATATAATAGGAGCACCAACTACCCCTGACCATTGGGGCTATATTAATAGTGCAGGTGAGTTTGTGCCAGATCCTCGTTATATGGCATTTGGTTTAGCTGAGGGCAGTGTTGAGAGTGGGTCAACAATATTTTTTATCCCAAGCATTGCATTTACTTACAAACTAGGTGAAAAAAATACATTGGCATTTAATTTTTATGGTAATGGAGGAATGAATACTGATTATGATGTAAAAACTTATTACAGTGCAATTATTGATAGTTTTGGTAACCCTATGCCTGATGGAAATCCAAATCCAATGGCAAATGTAACTTCTCCAACTGGAATTAATTTACAACAGATGTTTGCTTCAATAACTTATGCACGTCAATTTGGAAAACATAGTATTGGTATTTCTCCAGTATTTGTATATCAGTCAATTGATGTAAAAGGATTGGAAGCATTTCGCGATATGGGAGCTGCTGGTATGCCAGGTATGCCTGTTGACCGTGCTGCATTTGTTACGAATAACGGTGTGAGTAGTGCCACGGGTTTTGGTGTAAAAATTGGATATCAGGGTGAACTTTTTACTGGCTTTAGGCTTGGTGGATCATTTCAACCAAAAGTTACCATGAGTAAATTCGAAGAGTATAAAGGATTATTTGCAGATGAAGGTGGATTTGATATTCCTGCAAACTGGCAAGCTGGTATTTCATATGATATAAATGATAATATGACTTTTGCTTTTGATGTTAGACAGATACTTTACTCTGGTGTTAAATCAATTAGCAACCCAATGAATCCACAAAACATGTTACCAATGGTTCCAGATCCAAATAGCACTGGAATGATACCAAATCCTAATTTTGTTCCTTTGGGAGATGAAAATGGAGCTGGCTTTGGTTGGGAAGATATGATGATTTTTAAAGTTGGAGCCGAATTCAGACAAGTTGAAAATTGGCAGTTTAGATTAGGTTATTCTTATGGAAAACAACCTATTCAAGAGGCTGATGTTATGTTCAATATTATTGCTCCAGCAGTTAACGAAAACCATATTTCGGTTGGTTTTACACGTTTGATTGGAACACATGCAATTAATGTGGCCATTACTCATGCTTTGGAAAATTCAGTTAAAGGGCCAAATCCATTTGATCCTGCTCAGCAAATTGATATAAGTATGAATCAGTGGGAATTTGAAATTGGATTCCAATTTTAAAAGTACTAATGATGATAACAAAAAAGGCTGTTATTTCAACAGCCTTTTTTTGTTTAATCATAGTTTATCCTAGTTAGTTTGGGTCTATTCAACTACCTCCAACACTTCACCCACAAACCTCAAATCAACTCCTGCAAGTGGATGGTTAAAGTCCATTGTAACAGCGTCTTCCATAACCAAGGTTATTAATCCTAGATGTTTGTTGTCATCCTTATCAGTCAATGGTATTTGATTTCCAACCTGAAGCATATTATCATCAATTGCTCCATCATTTTCAAATGTATCTTTTGGAATATCAAATATTGCGTACGGATCCACTGGTCCAAAAGCTTCAACCGCCAGTACTTTAAAGTCAAATTTATCACCAGCTTTAAGTCCTACAATATTTTTTTCAAAGTCGGGTAGTAGTTCACCTACGCCAAATTTAAATTTCATAACTTTATCAGCTGGAGTTTTTTCGAGTTCTTCATCAGTTGCATAGTTGGTAAGACTGTATGATAAGGCTGCGATGCTGTTTGGGGTAATTTTCATTGTAACTTTAATTAGTAGCCTTTTTACAAATTGTAAAGAGGCAGTATGCTTTGTTTAAAAATCAAACGCGTTATAAACGTGCTTGATTATATGAGTTAATTTATAAGTATTTAGTGCAATTACTAAGCATTTTGACTCTTAATTAAATTAAGAGCACTACCAGCTTTAAACCATTCAATTTGGTTTTCGTTGTAGGTTTGGTTAGCCATAAACTCATCATTAGAACCATCCGAGTGATGAAGTACAACTTTTAACTGTTTACCAGGTGTAAAATCTGATAATCCAATTATATCAAAACTATCATCTTCCTGAACCTTGTCATAATCAGCTTTATCTGCAAAAGTAAGTGCAAGAACTCCTTGTTTTTTAAGATTAGTTTCATGTATCCGTGCAAACGAACGAACCATAACCACTTTTACGCCTAAGAAACGTGGCTCCATGGCTGCATGTTCACGTGAGGACCCTTCACCATAATTTTCATCACCAATAATTATCGTTCCAATTCCAGCATCACGCATAGTTTGTGCAGCTGTGGGAACAGGTTCATATTTGCCGTTTACCTGATCTTTAACATCATTTATCGAATCGTTAAAATAATTAACAGCACCAATTAATAAGTTTTGTGATATGTTTTCTAGATGACCTCTAAAACGTAGCCACGGTCCTGCCATTGAAATATGATCAGTGGTACATTTGCCTTTTGCTTTTATTAGGAGTTTTAGTCCTTCATAATTATTTCCGTCCCAAGCTTTGAATGGAGTAAGTAATTGTAATCTTTTCGAATCGTCAGCAACCTTTACGTCGATGTTACTGCCATCTTTAGCAGGCGCCTGATAACCTGGGTCTTCAACATCAAAACCAAGTGGTGGATATACCACACCTACCGGAATATCAAGTTTAACCAACTCGCCACTTTCATTTTCAATTGAGTCAGTAAGTGGGTTGAAATCAAGCTTTCCAGAAATAGCATAAGCCATTACCATATCAGGTGAACTTACAAATGCAAATGTATTTGGATTACCATCATTACGTTTTGCAAAATTTCGGTTAAACGAAGTTACAATTGAGTTACGATGCTGATCTTTAATATCTTCGCGATCCCATTGTCCAATACATTGTCCGCATGCGTTGGCAAGAACGGTACCTCCAATTTTTTCAAAATCTTCAATTAAACCATCGCGTTCAATTGTGTAACGAACTAGTTCAGAACCAGGGGTGATAAATAGTTTAGATTTCAATTTTAGGTTCTTTGCTATTGCTTGACGAGCGATTGAAGCGGCACGTGTAATGTCTTCGTAAGAAGAGTTTGTACATGAACCAATTAGTCCGGCTTCCATGTTAAGTGGCCAATCGTTCTTTTTTGCTGTTTCGGCAATATCAGAAACTTTAGTTCTTAAATCAGGAGTGAATGGACCGTTTAGCGCAGGCTCAAGCTCGCTTAGATTTATTTCAATAACTTCATCAAAATATTTCTCAGGATTTGCATAAACATCATCATCGCCAGTTAAGTAATCTGAAATTGAATTTGCAAGTTCTGCAACATCATTTCGATTTGTTTGATTTAGATATTCAGCAGTTTTTTCATCGTAACCAAATGTGGATGTGGTTGCACCAATTTCGGCTCCCATATTACAAATTGTAGCTCTACCTGTTGCACTAATAGT
Source organism: Bacteroidota bacterium (assembly GCA_045267845.1). GTDB lineage: Bacteria > Bacteroidota > Bacteroidia > Bacteroidales > F082. Next base: position 4,336 of record JASFZK010000007.1, read on the forward strand.
TTTTGCACCATCACCAAAATACTCAACAATTGCGCCAGTGCCGCCCTTAACAGTTAGGATATCAGCAACACGAAGAATAACATCTTTTGGAGATGACCATCCACTTAAAATACCTGTAAGTTTTATACCAATAAGCTTAGGGAATTTGAGTTCCCAAGGCATATCTGCCATAACATCCACAGCATCAGCTCCGCCAACACCAATGGCTATCATTCCAAGGCCACCTGCATTTGGAGTATGTGAGTCAGTACCAATCATCATTCCGCCAGGAAAAGCATAATTTTCAAGCACTACCTGGTGGATAATTCCCGCACCTGGTTTCCAGAACCCAATGCCGTATTTATTTGATACAGAAGCAAGAAAATCATATACTTCCTGATTTGTATAATTAGCTTTTTCTAAATCTTCAACAGCTCCGTCTTTTGCCTGAATAAGGTGATCGCAATGAACACTTGATGGAACACCAGCTTTATTTTTACCAGCTTGCATAAATTGTAACAATGCCATCTGGGCAGTTGCATCTTGCATAGCAACACGGTCGGGACGAAAATCAACGTATGTTTCACCTCGCCCGAATGTTTGCGTCGGTGTTCCTTCGTCAAGATGTGCATAAAGTATTTTTTCGGTAAGTGTCATTGGCTTATTTAGCAATTTTTTTGCCGCATCAACTCGTGATGGAAATTTGCTGTAAAGCTCTTTAATCATTTCTATATCAAATGCCATAGTAATTTGGTTTTAAATTTCAATTTGTAATAATATATTACTGCTTTTTTCAAGGGTGGCAAAGTTAAGAAAAAACAAATTGCTAGTGATGTATTGTTAATAAAAGACAATGGGTCTGTATCTCTCAAACTTTACCTATTTTGTTATTAGTTCCAAAAGCAATAATCTCGTAATTAGATCTGATTATCCAATCAATCCACGTCCAATTTTCTTAATTTTACCTTCTTCTTTGTACTCGCGTATAAGTCTGTCAAGTACCCCGTTAACAAATATTTTACTTTTCGGTGTACTGAAATATTTTGCAAGTTCAATATATTCATTTAATGTAACTTTAATTGGTACAGTTTCCATTTCCTGTAGCTCAATAATAGCCATTTTTAGAAGAATAACATCCATTATTGGGATTCTTTCAAATTCCCAGTTTTTGGTTCTGGTTTTTAGTTCTTCAATTAATTCATCATTGTTCAATAGTACTTTTCGATATAACTTCTTAACAAAATCACGATCTTCATTTACACCAGCAATACTTGGTTTGTATATGCTTGGTAGTGAGGTTTGTGAATTAAATTTGTTTGAGAAATTTTCAATGAATTTTATGAGAAGTAATGTAACAAGGTCATAACCATCGGTGTAATACACGCTTTTTTCTTCGTAATATGATTTAAGAAGGTCGAATTCAGGAAGGAGTTGATCAATAATTTTTATGATAAACCGTTTGTCATCATCTATTGAATTGTTTTCAGATGACATGTATTTCTTGAAAAATTCTTTTGATTTGAGAATAATATAAAATCTCAGAATCATATCGGATTGATCTGTCCAATTGATTTTTAATTTATCTTCACTAAGAATAAACTCGTTGTTTTGTTCTATTTCGTTAAGTACTTTATTGGTTACAAAACGTAAGTTTGGGTTTATGTCTTCATCTGTAGGATAAAATTTTTGCTTATTTTCAGTAATTCTAATTTCAGCAAATCGCTTTAGTTCAACCAAGAATGAAAGCTGGTAAACAAAAAGGTCATGTAGCTTATCGATACTTTCAAGGAGTTGCTTCTCTCCAACAATCACATCAGTGATGCCACCGGTTTGCCACGAATATAATGACTGTAGTACTTTTATTCTGAGATGTCTTCGGTATAACATATTATTGTTCGTATTTGTATGAACTTTACAATTAAAAATAGGTTGCAAAAATACGGCATTTAGATTGTGTAGAAAACTTTTTTTTAATATTATTTTTGCATCTTCCAAAATATGTATTATTTTTACCTGAAATATTGATTTAATAATTTACTTCCACCACCATGATTACTTGGACTGATTACCAGTTTACTGACAGAACTATATTAGTAGTTGAAGATACCGAAACAAGTATTAAATTTTTTGATGCAGCACTTAGGAAATCCAATGCAAATTTGCTTTGGGCTAAGAGTGGCGAAGCAGCAATTGATATGATAGACAAGAAATATGACTCAATTGATGTCGTATTACTGGATTTAAATCTGCCCGGAATTAGTGGATTTGAGGTTCTAAAACATATTAGAGAAATTTCAGATGATATACCTGTTATAGTGCAAACAGCATATTTGTTTTCGGGTGAAAAAAACACAAGCTTTACGATGGGTGCCAACGATTTTATTTCGAAACCAATTCAGTTAAATGAATTACTTGAAAATATTGCTAAATATTTAACTCCTGAGTTTGTTCATTAAAGATTAGAGTTATTTCCATTTTATATCTTAATTTTCATTCCGTCAAAAGCTACATTTACTCCATTAGGAAGTTCTTTTTCAAGGTCCTTATGGAAGCCCATTAAATGACTTATATGGGTAAGATATGCTTGTTCTGGTTTTAGAAATTCAATTATTTTCAATGCTTCTTCTAAGTTATAATGCGATGCGTGTTTTTCTTTACGAAGTGCATTAATAACAATAACTTTACATCCATCAAGCTTTACCAGTGACGATACTGGGATATAATTGGTATCAGTTATATAAGCAAAATCACCAATTCTAAAACCAAGTACTTCTATATTAAAATGTAAAGCACCTAAGGTGATTATTTTGGTATTATTTATTTGAAAGTCATTGTCGTCAATGGTTATAAGATTGTACTTTGGTAATCCAGGATAATTATTATTAAATGCATATGAAAACTCCCTTTTAATTTCATCTTGATCATACTTGGTAGCATAAATATCCATTGGTTCTCTGGATACATAGTTAAATGATCTAACATCATCAAGTCCAGCTATATGATCGCGGTGCGAATGAGTAACTAAAATTGCATCCAAACTAGTTACATTTTCGCGCAACATCTGATATCGGAAATCGGGGCCAGCATCAACGTTAATTACCAAATCGTCAACTTCAATTAAAATTGAAGCACGAAGACGGTGGTCATTTTTTGTACCATTTGTGCAAACGGGACATTTACATGCAGGCACGGGAACTCCTTGTGAAGTTCCTGTGCCCAGTAATGTTATAATCATATTAATTAGAATAAGCCATCATTCCTGTATATCTCAAGCTGAACTTCAGAAAAAGGATTGATTTTAGTACTTTTATTCTTTGATTTATTGGTAGCTTCACCAGTTTCAAAATTAACATTTAGCATATCACCATTTTCCAAACCTATACTTTCAAACGTATTGTATGTGAGTATTGGGAATGGTGCATTAATTGCATTTCTTTCATAAATTGAGCCAAAAGACTCAGCAATAATTGCCTGTACGCCAAGTGTTTTGAAACCATCAACTGCTTGTTGGCGTGAACTACCTGCTCCAAAATTTTTGCCTGTAACAACAATATCTCCAGGTTTAGCTTTTTTTGCAAAATCTTCATATCCGGCAAGGTTATCAAAAATGTACTGTCCCATCTCAGCAGGATCAGTAATTTGTAGATAGCGATTATGATAAATCATATCCGTATCAATATCATCTTCATTAATTACCCATACACGACCTTCAATTTCAGTAACTTTTTCCGTATTATTATCTTGTTTAACAGCCTTTTCAATTCTAGCATCAAGATCTTCATAATCAAATACTGGCGGTTCATTTGGAATGTTGTCTTCAGTAGTAATATAACCAGCAATTGCAGATGCGGCAACTGATGCTGGAGATGCTAAATAAACACTACCTTTTCCTTGTTTGCCTGGGAAGTTACGGTTACCTGTACTTATGGTTATTTCGCCTGGTCCATTTTGACCAACTTGTCCTGCCGCACATCCAGCACATCCAGCATTTGAAAATAGTACTCCAGCATTTTTAAATATCTTAATAATACCTTCATCTAAACATTCTTGCCAAATATCATCAGTTGCAGGAACAATTTTGAGAACAACCCCTGGAGCTACTTTTCTGCCATCAAGTATGGTAGCAGCTGCTCGCATATCTTCCATCCGGCCATTGGTACAACTCCCAATAAACCCTGAATCGATACGAACTTTTATTTGAGTTTTAATGTCGACGGTATCGTGTGGTTTACCTGGTAGGGAAACCATCGGTACAAATGTACTAATATCAATTTCATGTTTTTCAGCATAAACTGCATCTGTATCTGCAGCAATCTTTTCAAGCTTTCTTCCTGCGCTTTTCTCACAGTATTGCATAACCTCGTTGTTGGGAGGAAAAAGAAGTATGATTACACCCATTTCTGTTCCCATTGATGCAATTGTAATACGTTCGTCAAGTGTCAGTTTATCAACCTCTACTCCATAAAATTCAACTGATTTCCCCAGCAGACTATTTGCTCCAAAATGATGTAATAAATTAAGAACAATATCTTTGGCACTTACATTCTTTGGCCTTTCCCCAACAATGTTAATTTTAACTGACTCGGGAACTTTAAACCAAACCTTACCTTTATGAAAAGCAGCGCTTATATCCTTATCTCCCATTCCCTG
>JASFZK010000008.1:0-8237 GCA_045267845.1 Bacteroidota bacterium
ATTTCTTACTCGATAATAAGAATAAACTAAGCATTGTATATTTAAAAAAAGCACTAAAATCAGCTGAAGTTAACAGTAGTAAAGAATCTGATCCATATGCAGAAATACTAACTAAAACTGGAATTTATTATCTTAATCTTGAAAAAAATCCTGATATAGCCATATCATATTTTAAAAGGTCCATTGCAATTTATGAAGAAAAAGAGGGTGATAATGTATTGGCAAATAATAATATCATTGAAAAGAAAAAAGCACTTGTTGGTTACGCCACAGCCCTAATACTTAAATATAACAGTACTAACCAAATTAATCTTTTATATAAAGCTGACACAATTTTTGCCAATGAACTAAATAAATTGAATGATGTTAGCAATAGTTTAGCTTATAGTGATAAATTATTATTAATTGAAATGGCCGACCCATTGTATAATTTAGCCATCAAGAACTCAAATGATATTTTAAAACTTACCGAAAATAAAATCTATGCTAACAAAGTGTTTAATTACACTGAGAGAAGTAAATCATCAGCACTTTTATCTGCAGTAGTTGGTGAGCATGCTTTAAAAACATCTGATATTCCCATTGAGACATTTAATTTTGAACACCAGTTAAAAGATGAAATAAATGGATTACAACAACTTCTTGAAAATGAAAAAACTGAAGATAAACCAAGTGTAGCCAACATCGGTTTCTTCGAAAGAAAGCTGCTAATTCTAATAAATAAATATGATAGTCTTATTGTTGACATTGAGGATAAATATCCAAAATACTATTCGGTAAAATATGGTACTAAAGCAATCTCACCAAACCAAGTGAAACAAAACCTCAGTAACGATGAAGCAATAATAGAATATAAGCTTACTGATTCGGTTTTATATATTATTACGATAACAAATAATGATTTCAATGTTAGCAGTATTGCAGTTGACTCTAGTTTTTATAATTCGTTAGACTATATTGTTTCCATCAAAAGTGTAAACCTGAGTGAAGAAAACTTTAAAAAGTTTAATGATTTTAAGTACCACTCAAATTACCTTTGGCAATTACTAATTGAATCTTCTAATAGTTTAATCGAAAACAAACGACTTATTATTATTCCAGATGGAATATTAGGTTACCTACCTTTTGATTTATTAATTGAAAATAATAGCATTAGTGACAGTATTAATTACAGAGATTTACCGTATCTTATTCGAAGTCATCCAATATCATATGCATATTCGGCTACGTTAAAGTACAATACTTATTTTAATGCCAAGAGTGATATTCCTAAGAAAAGCATATTGGCTTTTGCGCCATTATATAGAGGAAGTAAATTAAATAAAAATAGTACTCTGCTCCCTCCTCTTCCATTTGCAAAAGAAGAAGCACTTAAAATAGTAGCTAATAGAGGTGGAGATGTTTTTGTTGATGAGGATGCTACAAAATCGAACTTTTTAAAATACGCAAGCTCAAATAACATATTGCATCTTGCCATGCATACTATTATTAACGATTCGTTACCAATGCAGTCAAAATTAGTTTTTTATTGCGATGATGACGATGACATTTCTTCAAGTTATATGTTTACACACGAGTTGTATAACATGAATCTAAACGCCTCAATGGTAGTTCTCAGTGCCTGTAACACAGGTACTGGTGATTTAAAAAAAGGGGAAGGAATTATGAGCCTAGCACGGGGTTTTGTTTATTCGGGAGTTCCATCAATAGTTATGACTCTATGGGAAGTTCAAGATGCTAGTGGTTCGTTAATTATGAATAAGTATTACGATTATCTAAATGCTGGTAATTCTAAAGATTTTGCTTTACAACAGGCTAAGTTAAGTGTGCTTAAAGATGCAAATATGGCCAAAGCCCATCCGTTCTTCTGGTCGACATATATAATTAGCGGCGACACATCATCCTTGATTGTGGCTAAAGAGAAAGCTGCCAGTAATACAAGTGATTATTATTGGATATTTGGTATGCTAGCTGTTTTAGTTGCTTCTATTTTCCTTTTTTACAGATTAAAAAAACATCCTGTACAAGTTTCCTGAAAAATAAAAATCACCTACTGAAATGGAATTCTTCAATAAGTGATTTTAGAATTGGTGTTATTTATTAATCTTCAATGAAGCGGTACATAAATTTTTGCATCATTTCTATAATCAGCTTCATCTTTCCACCAATCATTGTAAAGGTTACCGGTACTTTCTGCCCAATCTCCAAATTTAAGGTATGCAGAAGTAATTTCATCCTTTTCATTTGGGTAGTCAAAATTCTCAATAATATTAATGGCCCATGGTAAATTGGTTGCTGTTTTATAATATCTGCCTGCAGCCGGATCGCTGTCATCAGAACCTGTATTAAACAAATCAACATTTGCCAAATCAGTTGGCGCATTATCAACAAGATGAACCTCAACATCGCGGTCACCATTAACAAAAATGAATGGATTATATGGTGGGATACCAGTACTTGACAATGATACAGGTGTGTTTAAAGTAATTGAAATATTTAATACATCAGGTACTACATAAGGTATACCTGGCGTCGTATTTACTCCTATACCTCCACCTACATGTGGTAAAACATCATAACCATCTTCCCAAACAATTACCACAGGTTTAGTTTGATTATTTTCAAGATTCCTACTATCCAAACTCACTATGCCACCATCAACAAATAAATCGCCTGTAACTTCCTCAATAAGATTTTTATCAAATGGCAACTGAAATCCAAATCCATTGTGAAATGAAGCACCATGAGCTTTGAGCATAAATATCCCTTCTATTTCAACCAATTTATTATCTGCATTAGTTATTTGATTAAAATTATAGTCAATTACTGCATCATTAAAATCATAATCACCTACATGTGGCCACATATCTTCAAAGGCCAAAGTTCCAAAGTTACCTTCGTTAAAAAAGAAATTATCAAAGGCCCTATCTGGATCATCTGGGTAATCATCAACATTATCAGGTATACCGTCCCCATCCGTATCTGTACCAGTATAATCTATATTTGGAAATGTGCTTTGATCGATGGCTTCAATCGGATTTGCCGTTACATAAAAAACAGCATCGTTAAAATCATGATCACAATACGGTTTATCACGAAGAATATCTTCAATACCTAATAGTAACAAATCTCTACCATTATCGTTTAGTAACACCATATGCTGCCTTAAATTTGGATCAGTTTCAGGATTTAAATTTGGATTTGAATAAATAATCCATCTACCATCGGTAACACCACCATTTTGCCAACCATCTGCCATAAGGGCAAAGCTAATTGTTGTATTAGCCTGAAACTCACCAATATATACTTTATTGCCTGAGTAAAGACCACCTTTCGAACCATCGTAAGATACATTTGGGTAAATAATTGTTATTGATTCAATTTCACTAGGAGTTTCAGGAGTATCTCCGGTTTCATATGTATAGAATCCTAATACATTAGTGTATCCGGCACCTTCATGTACAAATGTTATCCAAACATCGCATGCCTCAAGCAAGTTTAAATTATAATCCCATTCGGGTAATAAATATTCAGGGTGTGATACTGGCAAAGGTTCTCCACTTGGAAGAGTATAATTTATATCATCCAATAAATCTTGAGTAATTACATCGTTTACAGGCTCCAAATAATCAGGAACTCCCCATGAGTTATACCCTCCCAAATACTCGAAGTTAGTATTTACATTTTTTGTACTAGTTGCTGATTTAAATGCTGTTGGTTCATGAACACCTCCAAGAACAATCTCAAATCCTCCATTCGATAGTTTTAGCATACCTGGAGACAATATTCCAACGAAATCTGTTTGAACAAATATCGAATCGTAATAGGCTGGAACTTCATAATTTACCTCATAAACCCCATTATTATCAGTAACTCCACTAACAATGAGCTTTCCACCTTCCTCCGGATTACCTGTAAAAATAGCAACCTTTACACCATAAACTGCACTACCAGTATTGCTAAGTGTTCTTACCTTAAAATTAGCCTCAGTGCTGGTAGACCAGTTAAAATTATCGTTAATAACCAAATTCGACATGTCTTTAGAGCCATCATCAATAATATCATCTTGCTTGTTATTACAAGATGACTGAATCATCAATAAAGAAAAAAGCAATAGAAAAGAAATTGCTGATACGAAATTTTTAAAGTTTGGTGGTTTCATGACTATAAGATTAATTACTATTAAGGTTAAATATTATTTGAGTTCGTAATATTCTGTAATCAAGCTACTTGCCACAGAAGATAAACATCTGACAACAAGTTAATTCTGTAAATCCACTATTTTATGATTTTCCCATATTAGGAAATCATTCCCATCAAGAATCTAATAACAAGTTTTACTCTGTACTTACATCAAACGAATTAAACGTAGAATAGCCTACTAATCTATCATAGGCAGGAACTCTTTCTTTGTAGTAAACATATACCGTATACTGATTTTTAGTCTCCCAATGATCGCCTTCAATAACGGTAACATATCCTCTCGAACTACCATCGGGAACCACAGCAAACAAATAATCATAATAACCCTGCTTTAAAAATAACTTACCATAATACATGCGCATTCTTGAGTCATATTTCATTAGGCCCTTTTCGTCTAACTGCCAATTATTAAGGGCTCCCAACAAATATATTTTGGCGTCCTTAATTTTAGGTTGCTTAAGCCAAAACTCAACCCAAGCATATTCGCCTTCGATACTGGGATTTTGTCCGGTACGTGCAGTAATTAGCTTTCTACCTTGAATATCACCAATAACGCTATAAGGCTTATGGGCAATATTATGATTAGTATGTAAAACTACTATGTAACCATCAGGATTACTTATTATATCTCTTATGTACATCGACTTATACCAAAAACTTTTCATATCAAAGTTCCTGAATTGATTTCCTCCATCAAATACAATTCCTTCGGTATAATCATAATTTAACTGATTGAGCATTAAGGATGTGGGCTTTAATTTTTCTTTAACATTATCCCACCTTCCATTTTGCTGAATAGTAACATTTATCCTCTGCATTGGCTCTGCATTAAACAAATCGGGGGTAAATAGCTTAAGGTCTAGTTGCTGCTTTTTACGTACAAATTCTAAATTTCGAGGATAATACGGAATATTTACATCCACACGAACAAGAGGCTCAATAACAAAAAACCTCCTTGTAAAAATAACATTCTCATCTTCTGGCGAATCAACGTACACTTTTAGTATATAGTTACCAGATAGTTTTATGTGCATATCCCCTGTTGGAAAAACCACATCATAATGAATGTAAGGTGGAATAGCATTAACAGAAAAATCATACCTGTCAATTTCCTCCTCAAAAAAACCATCCAAATAATCCATTTGATCAAGATCAGAGGTTTGCCAGTCCTCAGTACAATGCACAAAAGTATATCTAAACAAATATGATTCTGCACTCATATCATCAAAGGACAATCGCAATCTATCATTTGAATTTAATCTAATAACCGGTGGCAACAACTGATCACTTGGAGGATACAATAAAACAGTCTGAATATTTGTATCATAAACTAAATCTTTATTCTCAATAACTTGCGTAAAACCAGCCATTGTACAGGTAAAGATTAATACTGTTATTAATATCAGCTTTCTTATCATTTATTTTGTTTTGTAATGGTAATTAATTAGCAGTATAATTGGTGGCTCTAAACATAAGTTACTCAACTTTTAAACTTTCAACTTTCAACCCTCAAACCTTCCAACCTTCTAACTCCCATAGTCATCCATAAGTTTACGCACCGATTTTCCAAATGATTCCCAATTTAGTTGTTCATCATAAAGTTCTCTTGACGAAACGCTTAACGGGATATATTTATTTTCATAATCAGTAAAAATAGAATACACTTTCTCTGCATACTCTTTTCCGCCATCATTCACATCAAATAAAAAGCCATTTATATTATCCTTAACAGCACTACTTATTCCGCCAGTATCGGTTGCCAACGAAGGAAGACCAAAAGCACTTGCTTCGCAAAATACAACCCCAAAACACTCCTGTTTAGTTGGCAAAATAAAAAAATGGCTCTCTTCAAACAATGCATTAAATCTACGGCTTTCCTCTTCTATATTTTTATTAAGGTAAGGAATAACAATCAAATCATCATCCTTAATATTATCGGGCGGTGTACATCCCAGTACTGTTAACGAAGCATCTAGTCCCATTTTTTTTAACTCCACCAAGGTATTAAAAGCAATTTGTCCACCTTTCCGCTCCCATTCAACACCAATAAATAATAGTTTGCATTTATTGCTATCCTTTGCCGTAAGCGATTTTGCTTTTGCCGGAATATTATCCACATTTGGGCCAAACGGAATAACATGAACTTTATCGCGAGGTGCATTATAATATTCAATTGCTGAATTTGCAGCCCATTCAGAAGATAGAATAGTAATGGCCGATTTTTTAATTGCTCTACGCTCAATGCTATTTCCCTCAATCTCCGAAATACGCATAAAATTAGAAAACCAATCGTAATAATTATAAAGGAGTTTGAAAGTAGTATCCGAAAAATAGATAATCGGAACATCCGTCTTCAGCATACTTACCTCAGTTGCCGATCTTGCCACAAAAATAAAATCATACTGTTTACCAGCCATCTTTTTCGAAAACCTCCTGGCATATCTACATGCAAAAAAATAACTATGACTCAAATTATATTTCCACGGCAGCCTATTCGATATCCTTGTAATAATTCTCGTAAACCAATTCACAACGCTCACAGGCCCAAGTATATCAACCTCACCAACATATTTGTCCAAAGCCTTATAAATATAATGCGACGAACCAGATAATGCACCCTTATTTCTAGGGTCAATTGATGTCAGAAAAGCAATCCTATATTGTTTCAATTAAATATTTTTTTCAAATTTAAGCTTTTAAAATAAAGTACGAGTACTTAGCCTCTTTCTTTTTTTATTATAATGGCGGCACACGGGCTATACGTTTAAAATTATTTCTTTCCAATTGTGTTTTTGTAAGCTGTGCGGGGGCTCCCTCTGTCCGCCACCACCAACAAACAAAAATATCATTGGCAATTCAATAAGCTAACACTTCTATCCCTGCCGCTAGTACACAGCACAATAACAAACCAATATCATGTAATTTTCAGTTAAATGTAACTCTTAGTTCGGTGTTCAAAACATGCATTAAAGTGTAATCAAAAATAATACAAAAACAGTAATTTTTCACCAAAATTAATTAAATATTTAGCGTTACTTACTGATTTACTAACATCTAAGTAGATATGCTTATTTAGAGCCGTTAAAAATTTCACAATAATTTAGATTTTGACTCTCAACAGAGAATATTTGTCTAAATTGCGCTCCGATAAACACATGAACTTTTATACATATGTCGACAACTTTTGTAATTAAGAAAGGTCTGGATATAAAGCTCTTAGGAGACGCAGAGAAGACTGTAGTTGACTTGAAGGCTGACACTTTTGCAATAAAACCACCAAATTTCACAGGATGCTTTCCTAAGGTGTTGGTGAAAGAGGGTGATTCGGTACTAGCAGGAACCCCATTATTTTATGATAAATATAGGGATAATATTATTTTTACTGCACCCGTTAGTGGCAAAATTGAAGCAATCAAGCGTGGAGCTAAAAGACGTTTGCTTGAGATAATTATTGATTCTGATCAAAAAAATGAAGCCATTGACTATGGCACATCTAAAATTAGCAGCCTAGGTAAAGAGGATGTTACTGAAAAAATGCTTAAAAGTGGTGTTTGGCCAGTACTTCGTCAGCGCCCCTATTCAGTTATAGCAAATCCAGTTGATGCTCCAAAAGCAATATTTGTTGCTGCTTACGATACATCGCCACTGGCTCCTGATTTCGATTTAATCGTACATGGGCAAGGTGAGGCATTTCAGGCAGGATTAGATGTATTAACAAAGCTAACCGAAGGAATAGTTCATTTGAATGTGGATAGTAAAAAAACTACTTCTAAAGTATTTTTAAATTCCAAAAATGTTCAAATCAACACCTTTTCAGGACCACATCCATCAGGTAATGTGAGTGTACATGTTAGCAAAGTTGACCCTATTAATAAAGGTGATATTATTTGGTATTTGTACCCACAAGATGTTCTAACAATAGGCAGATTATTTTTAAGTGGTAAATTCGATTCATCTCGTGTTATTGCCCTTGCAGGTTCTGAAGTAAAAAAGCCAAAATATTTCAAAACATTTATTGGAGCGTCATTAAAAAA
>JASFZK010000009.1:0-40714 GCA_045267845.1 Bacteroidota bacterium
ATTTTCTTGCTTGTCTTTAGCAACCCATTCATCATTAACTTTTTGGTAAACAGGAATCCCAAATTTAACTCTACTACTTACATCCAAACTAAAAATATTCATTATGCGTTTTCCAGCTAAAAATCCATGTGAGCGTTGTAATTGGTATTCAACACTCCATTCAAAACGGTGTGTACTATGTTCAAATTCAACAATTGTTGTGTCCACGGCAAAACTCTCTACACCAAACCATCCATATCCTCTGTCGCTAATACGATATCGGGCACCAATCCTAAATGCATGGTTGGTTTTCATTGTGCCATTGGGGTCGTTAAGAGTAATTTGAAACTCGGTATATTCATAGGAAACATTTACCCTTCGTAAGGGGTAGTCTTTTGCGTCAATGGCCAATACCAATTCGTCACCCAGGTGAGTACATTCATGAAATATTGGAAGCCATGAGAATGACAGGTTTTTATAAAATCCAACGTCTTCGAAAAATGTAATGGCACTAAGTCGTGGCGATCCAAATCGATAATCAACATCAATAACGGCAGCCGTAATTGGCTCCCACATATCTTCAAGTACATGTATGCTAACAGGTAATGACAGACCAAAGCTCCATTTTGGAGTATTATTATTCAGATTACCAATGTCAAATGAATATAATGGTATATCAAAGCCCAAATGTATCTCAACCATTGGCCTTTTATACATTGCAAATTTATCGCTCAAATTATAAGGTCCAAAATCTCGATGATAACCTACTTCAATTTTATTAATTGTACTGTGGACTTCTGCAACAAAAGGTCTGGAAAAATTAAACTTCCGTAGAAAACCATCAGTAAATTTTGTTGTATCATTTTGAGCAATGGAACTAATATTAAGTGTTACCAAAGCCATTAAAATTAGAAAATATTTCATGTCTGTTATTATATAAACATCAGATTGATAAGGCAATAAATAATTGGGCGCCCCAATATGTTACATGGATTAATGTTGGTGACAGATTGAAATTCTTAACAAATCTGGCATAAGCCAAAATGGTATCTGAAATAACAAACAGAACAGCTCCAACAATAATATATAGTGATGCTTGGTTTCCCAGATAATAGAATCTACCCAAGGCCTGCCACAAAAAAACCATCAAAACAAGAGCATAAACCATAACTGGTATTTTCATTTTACCTGTTTTGGGCAGAAGTATCCATAAAAAAACAATGGCATAAATTGCTGCAGGAATCAAATATCCAAGCTCAAAATATGGTCCAAAACCTAAGCCAAAAGCAACAATGTAAAAAATATGAGCGATTAAAAATGATGCTAACCCTTGCACAAACTTATCCTTAGGTAACATTAAAAAAACATCACCAAAAAGTGAGAAAACTAAACCTGCGATTATAAGATATCCATACATGCTTTCGCGTTGAAGTATAATAGCAATAGTAATAACCAAGATAGTGGTTAACGGTTTGAATAAATACTTAAGCCTACTACTCAATGAGTTAGTATAAATATACAATGCTGCAGAAATAATGGTAATGAAAAGCAGTTTGAAAATCATATGTTTAATTGCTGTGATGTACTACAAACATAGCACTAAATAATGAATTTTTACTGTAATGAATAAGCTAAATAGCTCATTAGTCCTTAATACAAAAAATTATTATAAGGATATTTAACGGCATGAATTTCTTTAATATTATCATAAAGAAGCTGGCGAAATTCGTGGTAATTTTCTTTTGTTTTAGCCGAGATAAAAATACATGGATTATTGTCTTTAGCCATCCAGGTGTTTTGTAATTCACTGATGCTGATATTTTCTTTGGTGACTGGTTCGAGGTCATCTTCCTCTTTTTCAACCCACCTGTATGCATCCACTTTGTTAAAAACCATGATAACTTTTTTATCTCCGGCACCAATTTCTGTCAATGTTTCTGAAACAGTTTTTATTTGGTCTTCAAATTCGGGATGTGAAATATCAACTACATGAACAAGTATGTCAGACTCTCTAACTTCATCCAGTGTAGATTTGAAAGACTCAACCAACCCGTGAGGTAGTTTTCTTATAAAACCAACCGTATCAGATAATAGGAATGGTAAATTATCAACCACAACTTTTCGTACTGTTGTATCTAAAGTTGCAAATAGTTTATTCTCGGCAAACACAGGCGACTTGCTTAACAATGTCATAATTGTAGACTTACCAACATTTGTATAACCTACTAAAGCAACTCGAATAAGCTGCCCTCTATTTTGACGTTGGGTTGCTTTTTGCTTATCAATCTGGATTAGCCTCTTTTTTAACAAACTAATTTTATCCCTTATAATTCGGCGGTCAGTTTCAATTTCGGTTTCTCCCGGGCCACGCATGCCAATACCACCACGTTGCCTTTCGAGGTGTGTCCACATACCTGTTAAGCGGGGCAATAAATATTGATATTGTGCCAATTCGACCTGAACTTTAGCATGAGCTGTTTTAGCACGTTTCGCAAAAATATCCAGAATTAAATTAGTACGATCCAATACTTTACACTCAAGCGTTTTTTCGATATTTCTAATTTGTGATCCCCCAAGTTCATCATCAAAAACAACCATATCTATTTCGGCAGCTTTAACGTATTGTCTTATTTCGTCGAGTTTACCCGTACCAACATAAGTACGCGAATTTGGGTGATCGAGATTTTGTGTAAATCTGTTAACAGGTATACCTCCAGCTGTTTCTACTAAAAATGCAAGTTCATCAAGGTATTCGTGTACCTTTTCTTTATCTTGGGTATTAGTTACCAACCCAACCAAAATGGCTGTTTCGGGCTTTTGTTTAATGGCTGTATTTTTTTTCTCTATCAATGTAGACTAGTTTTTAATTGACTTATTAAATTAGAAATTATTAAAAGTATTTCCTAAAACCTATAATCTTCCTAACCTCGTCAATGGTTTTTTTTGCACTCTCGTGAGCTTTATCAGCACCCATATTCATTACCTTTTTTATGTAGTCGTTATCCGACGATAGCTCCATTATTCTTTCACGAAAGGGCTCAGTAAAAGCAATCATATCTTCGGCCAGTTGTTTTTTAAGATCGCCATAACGGATGTTGCAATTATTATATTGATCGTTAAAATATTCGACAGAATCAGGTTTTGAAACTACTTTCATCAACGAAAATAAATTTTCAATTGCTTCAGGTTTAACCTGATTCATTTCTGTTGGACCACTATCAGTTACTGCACGCATAACTTTCTTGCGAAGCTTTTTAGGATCATCGTTTAAGAAAATAGCATTGCCTTCACCTTCTGATTTTCCCATTTTACCAGAACCATCTAGTCCGGGGATTTTCACCAATTCTTCACCAAAATTATAAGCTGTTGGAATTGGGAAAATATCAGTATTGTAGGTGTTATTAAAACGACGGGCATATGTGCGAGTCATTTCTAAATTCTGCTCCTGATCTTTACCCACAGGCACTTTGTTGGCTTTATGAATAATAATATCAGCAGCCATTAATGTTGGATATGTAAGTAAACCAGCATTCACATTATTAGGTTGTTTACGTGCTTTTTCTTTAAAAGTAGTAACTCTTTCCAACTCTCCAAGGTAAGCGTTCATATTAAGAAAAAGGTAAAGCTCAGCGGTTTCGGGCAAATCACTTTGTAAATATAATGTTGCTTTTTCAGGATCAAGACCTGCAGCCAAATACTCTATGAGCACCTGTTTAACATTGTGCTGTAAATCGCCAGGGGTGGGGTGAGTTGTAAGTGAATGATAATCGGCTATAAAAAAGAAACACTCATTTGTTTCTTGCATTTTTACAAAATTCTTAACCGCACCAAAGTAATTACCAAGGTGTAAATTACCGGTAGGTCGTATTCCACTAAGTACTATATCTTTTTTCGACATTCTTTTCAATATTTAAGTTTGCAAAAATAGTAAAATTGACTCGACTTTATTATTTGGTCTCTTTTAGCCTTGGTATTACTCGATTTTTAAAGGTTATTAAATGTGCAATTTGCCAGATTTACTTTTATAGCAGTAATTACTGAGAGTAAGTATGCACACTATTAACAGCAGATGGTAAGTAATTTACACCAAACCATGCAACTAACAATACTACAAAAGCGAAAGCCAAAATCCACATTGCTTGCTTAGGCTTTAAGGAGTCTTTTATGCGAGCATGTATGTAAATAAGATAAATTGCCCAGGTTAAAAAAGCCCAGGTTTCCTTCGGATCCCATGTCCAATAATGTCCCCAGGCTTCTTTGGCCCACAAAGCGCCAAACAAAAGCCCCATGGTAAGAAACGAAAAGCCAAGATAGACCAAGTTGTCAACAAGTTGCAAAGTTGGCTTACTGCCCAAACCTTTGAAATAAGTGTCAAAAAGCTGCTTTAATGCTACAATACTCGATGCTCCTAACAATGCATAAGCAACAATATAAACAATTACATGAGGAACAAACCAGGGACTAAGAAGTGCTGGCATTAATGTGCGACTAAAGTTTTCGGGGTGATAAATATTTAATGCTAAAAACAAACCTGCCAGTGAAAAACTATAAAGTATAAACCAATAATATTTCCACCTCCAGTAAAAAACAAGTCCTATTAGAGATAAAAATAAACTATACCAAAGACGAGTTTCACCCAATGTACGCATGGGCGGTCTGTCAAGCGTTAACCATAAGTTTGCTAAAAATAGTACAATAATACCAGAACCCAAAAGTAGCATCCCTACTCCAAGTATCCCAAGTGTTTTATTGTTTTTTGAAATACCAAGCAGTACAATGCCCAACACCCACATTGAAATAGTAATTATTGCATAAATATGAAAATCTACTGAACTCATAACTGTTGTGATTTTTCGGATTTGTTTTTAGATCCCATCCAGAACATATAAACGGCTCCAGCTAGCATTAAAAATATGCCTATGTAAACCACAGGAAGCCAAGGGTCGTGAATTAACTCAAAAACAGATACATCAGACCATCTTCCTAATTCAGAATCATAACTAAGCTGGTAAATTTTCCAACCATCAACGGTTGTTGGCTTATTTACCTGTAAACTAAGCTCTTGATGATTTCCGTTTTTTTGTAATATTTCAATTTCTGAGGTAAACTCTTTGGGCTCGGGGAAGAGCATTATTAACGAAAACTCATCATTTAGCTTTAACGATTCGTACGGTCTGTTAAAACTTCCGCAACTTATCCATCCACTAATGGTATCTCCAGCCTTGTCAATTACACTCACTAACGCCGAGGGGGCCGCACCGCGTTCGTTAACAAAATAATATCGATCACCTGCTTTAACAGATGAATAGTTGTATTCTTCAATAAAAATTTGCCAACCTAATAAAGATTGATTTACCGCAGTATCGATAAGTATTATATTTTTTCCATTACCTTGAATAAGTTTGCCTGTTTCGTTACTTACAATTGCGAGTTTTGAGTTGTATTCTTCTAGTATAAAATCATTTAATTTTATGGCAAACGGCATTTCATACTGTGTATTTGTAGATTTATCAATAGCAATATTACTAATGCTTCCCTCGGTAACTTCCATCTGTAACCGGAGCAGTTGACTACTGCCAAAATTTGCTCCAAAAATCACAATCCAAAGCCCCAGATGACTAACAATATAACCCAGCTTTCGTAATTCAAATGTCTTAAGATTTTTAATTGTAGCCATCCCCAGACTCAGTAAAATAAACAGGTTAGCAAACAGATAAGGCCACGATGTTAATACATGTGATAATCCAAGTTTTCTGATTAATTCGGGAGCCCCATTATCATATTGTAAAGTTAGCCCCATTAACAATGATACGAACAAAAGCAGACTGATTGAACATATTGCAGCAGGGATACTCTCGAGCCATTGTTTTACTGCATATTGTTTACCAAAAAATGATAAAAATACAATGAAAATGATAAGACCAGCACCTAGGTATAGGTTATTAGGATAAACAATTAGTTTTAAAATTCCACTTCCTCCGCTTGCATATTCGAGGGCAGTACCTAGTATAAGTAGAGTTAAAGATATTAATATACCTTCTTTATATTTCCATGGCTTTTGCCAGATGGGTTTTGGTGTATTCATAAAATTTGCTAATGTTTCAACCTCGTTAGTTTGCATAATACCATTGAGGCCGATAATGCTTAAAAAGCGATTGCAATAATAAAACAAAAGGCTGTCCCATTAATAAAAATAAGACAGCCTTTTTTTGGTATTATTAATTATTATTACATATTTGTATAAACGATAGGCATTTTAGCTTCTCTTTCCTCTGCTTTTTTCTCCCAAATTGGTAGTAAATCTTTAAGGAATTTTTGTTTTTGATCATTAAGCTTGTCCATTGGAAGTCCAATAAACTCTTGCGCTTTCGCTTTAGTAGATATATCTGGGTAAGGTACTTCGCCTTCGTAACCAAGCTCAAGTAATAAGCGGGCAAGTTTAATTCTGCCTTCTTGTCCGATGTCGATACCTGTACCAATTACACGTGATATTTCAACAGGTGAATGGAATGAACCACCATGACTTGCTGCTGCATAATCCCAACGCCATTGTGAGTGACGGATATCCATAAGTATATCTTTCATCTGTTCTTTGGTGGCACCTAATTCCCAAGCTTTTTGAGCTTCAACGTGTGCTCTAACAATTATTTCTTCAAGTTTGTCTCTGTTTTGAATTACCATATCCTGACGTGAATATACATCTTTAAGTAATTGTGCAGTTTTTTCTTTATGACAAACCATGCATGAATTTTCGATATTGTTAAGAGGTGACTGAATATGATGATCAGTATATTTCTTTCCACCTTCACTCATATAAGGCATATGGCAATCGGCACATGAAACACCTCTTTCGGCGTGAACACCGGTTAGGTAAACCTCATAACCAGGATGTTGAGCTTTTAGCATTGGAGCCTTACTTAGTTTATGTGTCCAATCTTTAAAATCTCTCTCATCATAATACTCTTCCATTGCTTCAACAGACATGCCACCATCCCATGGGAAAGTTAAATAAGCAGAACCTTCGGCACCTGGACGATTTTTATCAAAATAGTATTCCACATGACACTGAGCACAAACCAATGAGCGCATTTCCTGATGTGTTGCATCATTAATATCTTTACCCATACGTTCAAAAGCCTGAACAAGAGCAGGACGTGTAATTTGGAGATCCATGGTTTCGTTATTATGACAATCGGCACAACCAATTGGGTTAACAATTTCGGAACCTAAGCGAGCCCATTTACCAGTATAATACTCAGTCACACCTTCTTCATTCATTACTCTGGGTACATCAGGTCCCTTACATGTCCAGCATGTTGAAGGCATTGGACCATCACTATCATCAGTAGGGCCACCTGTTCTTAATGAGTTTCTTAAATCCTCAATGGCATGTGTATGACCACGGCCTTGATTATAATCTTTTGCAAAACCATATCCTGCCCATAATACAACCAGTCTAGGGTCTACCTCAAGCATATCAATCATGGCATTACCATTGTATTTTGAGTTAAAATCACCTTCATCATTATTCAAATACGAATCATATTCTGTTGGGTAATTTAAACCCCAAACTTCATTACGAGGTTCCCAATCAGCTATCACAACCTCTGGCTTACAACTTGTGGCTTCTTCAGCTCTTCGTTCAGTAATTGAAGATGCAAGCAAGCCCAGGAAAAAGACTACAACAATTGTTGCAAAAAATAGTATCCAGTTTACAACTGGTTTTCTTTGTTTACTCATGACATTAATTTTTTTGATTATTAATTTTTATGTACTTTCTTTTTTGATAACTTATTAATCCACTCAGGGATTGGCTTTTTTACATTTGGTAATATGGCATTTGGTGCTGCAGATAAACTATTAAACCTACCATGTGGAACCTCGCGATGACATTCCCAACATTTTCTACCTTCGGTACGAAAGTGGTCGAATGTTTTCGTTTTAGTAAGCATCTTATTGTCGGTAATTAGATTATTATGACATCGAATACAGTTATTTTGAACCACTTCGCTACCTTCTTCTTTTATCCTTATTACCTGAGGCTCCATACGCAATGTAAACATGGTTGCATGTCGTAATCCATCTTTTGCCTTAAAAAAATACTTATTAAATATATTATTTTGAGGAACATGACAATCGTTACATGTTGCATTATTACGATGAGCACTATGTGTCCAACTTGCATACTGAGGATTCATAACATGGCAATTAATGCATGTACGAGGATCATCAGACATATAAGCTACAGCGTTGGAGATATATAAAACATACGCCAATAAACCAAATAACAAACCACTTACAATGGCAACCGTAAATTGCCAATTTTTTGGTGGTAATATTGTTTTTATAATTTCTGTCATATCTTATGAATTTGCCACTTATTTCGACTTATAAAAAGTTGGCTTGAAAGTAAACATTACCCATGCCCAATTGTTTGTATTTTCATAGTTGCCTCCCTTTATAACCTGCATGGTTTCAGTAGCAAACATTTGAGAATAGCCTCCACTAATTACCATCGATTTTGATACAGCATATCCAACTGTAAAATCAATTTCAGTACCTAGGCCATTACTATAATCTTTCCAAGTACCATCAGGTTGTAGAACACCTACAGTTGCTGCTGCCATAAAATAATGTGGGATTAATTTAAAAGTAAATTTCTCTACTTTAAATATGATAGGTAGATTAATATCAACAAGTCCGGTACCTGTCATGTAACTACCAACATAAAAATAATCCATCCATCCGTTGAATTTATGATTTGTACCATATAATGGTTTGAATGATTTGTCGGTTTCACCTGCGGCTCTATCTTGTGATGAAGTTCCTGATAGATATTCTCCATCAATCCCTAAACTGAATTTCTTAGAAAATTTGTATGCAGCATTTGCTGAAAAATACATTGCCGATGTTGAATTATTGGCATTATTTTTTCCTCCTTGATAATAAAAAGCAGCATTGGCAGAAATATTTCCTCCCTTATAAGTTAATCTTGGTCCAACTGTTTGGCTATAAGCAACTTTTTGTGTAGTGTCTGCAGGATCAGTGTAAGTAACTCCATTGTTCAATGCTAAAAAGCTAATTCCTACTTTATCAAATGTACCATGGTACCATAAGTACTGGAAAGCTTTGTAACTACCAGTATAATCTGTTTTGTAAAGGGTTTCGCCATTTGCGTTAAAAGCAAGTCCAATATCAATTCGGTGGTTTTTATTTGGTACATACTTAATAATTGCAGCATCATGACTACGTGCTTGCTGTGCCCAACCAACACTACCAAAAATTCGTTGATCATCATAAACAATTTCTTGTCTACCTAATTTAACTGATAATTTTTCGCTTATAGTTACTTGACCCCATGCTTGATGTATTGCTGTTCCATTTAATGAACTTTTATTAAGCTGAGCAACATCACCCCAAACAGAAACATTTTGAATAACTAAACCAAATTTAAATGTGCTATTACCATAAAATGCATTTAGACGTGTGCGCTGTGAAATAAAACTAGCAGCATCCTCACCATCAGGAAAAAGGGTTTTGTAACCATGACGATATTCATATCTTGGGCGAACCTCACCAGAAATTGTTACTGATTGTGCCAATAAATCACCTCCAATAAAGAGTATCGAAAACACAAAAACTAAAGGATAAATAAATTTTTTCATAGGACTATTTTGTTATATAATAATTTAAGTATTACTTTTCTGAATGCCAAAAATAATACATAACCTTACATCATCGTTAATTAATTAACAGCTAAAGTTAGTTTATAGTGTTTCTAAATTAAATTTTTGTTAATTACAAGATTGTTAGATAATTAAAAAGCAGCGGGGAAATATAATTAACTGAATACCTTGCTTGTGTTATATATTAACATAGACATATTATGATATTTATCATGTATACAGAGGGGTAGGTTTTTGTATCTGCTGATTTTTTACTCAGGTTGATAATTTTTTACGACAAAATGATTAATGAGTAAGCAATTATAACTACTGATGACAACTATTTGTAACTGATTGTATATTAGGAGATCATGTCTAGAATTAAAAATGTAGAATAATTAAAGAAACATGTAATAACTATCATCGGATTTAGCAGATTAAACGGATTTTAGTTTTTCGCAATGCGAAAAACCAATCTGCTAAATCCGTTAAATCTGATGATCAAAATGTAATCAATAATCTTTGAAAACAGTTTTTTTGTCATCTCGCTTCATGGGCTCCTTTTTTCGGGGTCTACTTACTCATATGACAGATAAATAAAATGATGGATTATTTCTATCCTATTCCCCAAACTTTTATCAATTCATCCGGAAGTTCTGGCCTTCCCCTTTCATTTATTGCAGTTCCTGTCACAAGAGCTACTATCACTAATTTATTATCTGGCTGGCGGTAAATCCTTTGAACAAATCCAAAACGCAGGGGTGATAGTCGTTCCATTTTTAGTACTGAAATGAACTTATCGCCACTTCTCAAAGAATATTTATAATCAATTTCTACTCTTTTCACTAATAGGTTTATTCCCCTTTCGCTTAGCTCTGCAAAATCAATTCCAATGGATTTTATATACATATGTCGTGTGTGCTCGAGGTAATTTTGATAGACTGCATTATTGACAATCCCCTGTAAGTCACATTCATAATCTCTAACTTCCATTTCATAACTAAAAACAAAATCTTCCATATTATCTAAATTTATTATTCTATGCATTATATTTAAAAAGTATCGGTAAAACTATAAAAACCATAGCAAACGCCTTTTTTTACTTACTTTGTAAAGTTTAAAGTTATGAAAAATGAAACTATCACTTAAAGACAATTAATGAAATGAAGAATAAACCAGTAGTTACTTTTAAAATATCTCGTTTTATTAATGAGGAAGCCTATGGTGGAATTATCTTAATATTTGCTACAATTGCCGCCTTAATTTGGTCTAATTCAGCATACTATGAATCATATCATAATCTATGGCATGAATTAAAAGTTGGTTTTGTATGGGGTGAAATAAATATGGTTGGCTCAATACACCACTGGATAAATGATGGCTTGATGGCCCTGTTTTTTTTCGTTATAGGACTTGAGATAAAAAGGGAAATAATGGGTGGCGAACTCTCTTCCTTGAAAAAGGCATCATTGCCCATAGCCGCAGCCATTGGAGGAATGCTAATACCAGCTGCAGTATATGCTTTGATACTGGTAAACAATCCTGAATATCTCGAAGGTTGGGGAATACCAATGGCAACTGATATAGCATTTGCTCTTGGACTTCTTGCATTATTGGGCAAGCGAGTAAACATAAACCTGAAAATCTTCCTTACAGCTCTTGCCATAGCAGATGATCTAGGAGCTGTAATGGTTATCGCCATATTCTACACCGATACGATAAATTACAGCGAACTTTTTTCCGCAGCATTTTTCATTGGAATATTAATAATAGCAAATTTCGCCGGTGTAAGAAGAACTTCATTTTACGCAATTGTAGGTTTTATTGGAGTGTGGATGGCCTTTGTTTTTTCGGGAGTTCACGCAACAATTGCAGGGGTGTTGATAGCTCTTACTATCCCTGCACGAACAAAAATTGGTGAAAATGAATATGTTAAAAGGCTTTCGAAGTGTTTAGACAAATTTGACAATGTTCCAGCAAATGCCAATTCACTATTAACAAAAGATCAGGCACATGTGATTTCTAACATTGAAGTTCTCAACGATCAGGCACAAACACCATTACAGAAACTCGAACATGCACTTCACCCCGTAACAGCTTTTTTCATATTACCCGTTTTTGCACTGAGCAATGCTGGTGTACATATTGAAGGAAGTGTTATCGAAATGTTGCTGCATCCTATTTCACTGGGAATTATTGCCGGGCTTGTCCTTGGAAAATTCCTGGGTATTTCATTATTGTCACACATAACAGTTTGGTTAAAAATAGCATCTCTACCGGAAGGAATAACCTGGAAACAGATTTATGGCGTTGCTTTTCTGGCAGGAATAGGTTTTACAATGTCGATGTTTATTTCCGACCTTGCTTTTGCTAATGAAGAGTTTAAACAAATTGCTAAAGTTGGTATTATGGCAGCATCACTTATTTCAGCTACTATTGGTATGATATGGTTAAGTGTGGTAACAAAAAAATCATAAACAGATAGAAACCTATGCTGCTCTTGGATTAAAAATAACCCCTTGTGTTTTGGGTTTTGGTCTCTAAGCATAGTTCTATCGCTAAGGATAAGTTTACGTTCTGTCAATTCAACTAAATATTTTTACTGATTTTACATTGCATTTAAGGCCGTGATTGAAGTGTTAGATTGTTGAAAAAATCAATAAAAAATAAACTGCCATATATGTAAATTAATGCATATGTTTGCAATATGCGAAATATACTATTGTTACTTTCTGCTTTCCTGATAATAAATTCGTGTGGCGGACAAGATTCAAATATTGTTAAAAATGCAACTATGAATAAATTAAAATACTCATCAAGTCCTTATCTTCAGCAACATGCTGACAATCCGGTACACTGGCAAGAATGGGGTGATGAAGCCTTACAAAGGGCAAAAAATGAGAATAAACCACTTTTAATAAGTATTGGATATGCGGCTTGCCACTGGTGCCATGTTATGGAACATGAGAGTTTTTCGGATGAGGAAGTTGCAACATATATGAACGAAAATTTTGTGTGCATAAAAGTTGATAGGGAGGAAAGGCCGGATGTTGACCGCATTTATATGGATGCCGTACAGTTGATTAGCGGAAATGGCGGGTGGCCACTTAATGCTTTTGCCTTGCCAAATGGGAAACCATTTTTTGCTGGAACATACTATAACAGAGCTCAATGGATGAATGTGCTAAGTAAAATTAGCGAGATGTATAAAAATGAAAATGAAAAAATTATTGCCTATGCAAATCAGCTAACTCAAGGACTAAGTGCGAATCCATTATCAGAAAATTTGGTTACTGGTGATGTGGAATTTGATAAGAAAGAATATGATAGATTATTTTCGAAATGGGAATCGCAAATTGATTTTCAAAATGGTGGCTTTAACAGAGCGCCTAAGTTCCCTTTACCAATTACATGGGAATTTCTTCTTCAATATTCATATTTAACCCAAAACGAAAGAGCTCTTAAAGCTGTTGTAACTACCCTTGACGAAATGGCAAAGGGGGGGATTTATGATCAAATAGGAGGTGGTTTTGCCCGATATTCGGTTGATGAATATTGGAAGGTTCCTCATTTTGAGAAAATGCTTTACGACAATGCTCAACTTGTAAGTCTTTATTCACATGCATTTCAAATTACTAAAAATGTGAGATATAAAGAAATTATTGATCAAACTTTAGAATTTGTTAAAAGAGAACTTACAAACGATGATGGTGCTTTTTATTCATCGCTAAATGCTGATAGCGAAGGTGAAGAGGGTGCATATTACGTTTGGACTTATGATGAATTTAACGAGGCTGTTGATGATAACATTGTGAAACTGGCAAGTGATTATTATCAGATAACTGAAAGGGGAAACTGGGAACAGGAAAAAAATATTCTATTGCCAAAATTTGGCAAAAATAGGTTTGCCAAAAAGCATGAAATTAGCTTGGAGCAATTTAATTCAGATTTGGGAAAAGCAAACTTACAGTTACTCAACCATCGTGAAAAACGTGAAAGACCAAGTACTGATGACAAAGTGTTAACTTCATGGAATGCTCTGATGATTAAAGCATATATTGATGCATATCGAGCATTGGGTGATGAAAAATACTTACAATCGGCAATAACGAGTATGCGTTTTATTGAATCGAATATGCTTGCTGATGATGGTAGTTTGTGGAGAAATTACATGAAAAGAAAAGCTTCAATAGTAGCATTTCATGACGATTATGCTTTGTTATCGCAGGCAAGCATGGAGCTCTATTCGGTAACTTTTGATAAACATTGGCTTGATCTTTCAAAACAGTTAATTGATTATTGTATTGAACATTTTATGGATAAAGAAACAGGGATGTTTTTCTATACTTCGGATATTTCGGAAAAACTAATTACACGAAAATATGAACTTACCGATAATGTAATACCTGCTTCTAATTCAATAATGGCAAACGTACTTCTAAAACTAGGTCATTATTACAACAATGAAGAATATATCACCATGTCCAAACAAATGCTGAGTCATGTGATTAAAAATGTAGTAGAATCGGGTCCTTGGTATGCCAATTGGGGGATATTAATGGGAATGTTAAGTTACGCTCCTTATGAAGTTGCGATAATGGGTAATGAGTCTGTTAAAATGAATCTAGAACTACAATCACACTACCTGCCAACATCATTGTTTTTGGGTGGTAATACAGATAACCTACCATTATTAAACGGGAAACTTGTTAAAGGAAGTACATTAATTTATGTGTGTAAAAACAGAACTTGTAAGTTTCCGGTTAGCTCGATTAGTGAAGCTTTGAAGCAACTCAATTAGCCTTATTAGTTCATAAAAAGTGACAATAGCATTATAACTATCACATTATCAAAAATCTATTGCCAGATAATAAATATTCATTTATTGTCATTTTTTACTAAAGTGTGTTTATTCAGGTTAGTCTTCTTATATTTGCAAAACAATATTGAATCTAAATTTGTTATTATTTAGTATGTCTAAAAAAGATAATCACCATACTAATTCGGCCTTAAATGTGCAATCTGGTATTGAGCAACCATCACAAATTAATCCCAGCGCAATATCAGGTACTAACCGTTTTAAAAAAAGTAAATTATCAGCTATTGATATTTATAAAGGTATTTTGGATGGCGACAGAACATTGCTTAGCCGAGGTATAACACTTATTGAAAGCTCGCTTGAAAGTGACAAAGATGTGGCACAAAAGTTAATCCAACTATGTCTTCCACATTCTGGAAAATCATTACGCATTGGCATAACCGGAGTCCCTGGTGTCGGTAAAAGTACTTTTATCGAAACCTTTGGTCTGAACCTAATTAATGATGGTAAAAAAGTAGCAGTATTGGCAATCGACCCAAGCAGCACCCGTACCAAGGGGAGCATATTGGGCGATAAAACCCGTATGGAAACTCTTAGCACTAGTAATAATGCATTTATCAGACCATCGGCAAGTAAAGGTACTTTGGGGGGGGTTGCGCGTGCAACACGTGAGGCCTTAATACTTTGTGAGGCGGCTGACTACAATATAATAATGGTAGAAACAGTTGGTGTAGGACAATCGGAAACTGCTGTTTCACAGCTTGTTGACTTTTTTCTACTGTTAATGTTAGCCGGTGGTGGTGATGAGCTTCAGGGTATTAAGCGTGGAATTATGGAAATGGCTGATTTAATAGTTATCAATAAAGCTGATGGAGATAATATTACAAAAGCTAAACTTGCGGCAACCAGTTATAAAAATGCCCTTCATTTATTTCCGGCCATGCCAAATGGGTGGATTCCAGACGTATTAACCGCTTCCTCCATTGGTAATACTGGATTAAACCATGTTTGGGACAAAATAAATGAGTTTGTGGTTACAACTAAAAATAATGGTTTTTTTGCTGATAATCGGCGCAAGCAATCCCTAAATATTTTGACAGATACAATTGATGAAAGCCTAAAAAGCAAATTTTATAACCAGAAGAATATTAGCAAGATGATGGAAAATTATAAATCTCAAATATTAGAATCTAATATAACTGGTGAAGATATTAACCCATATGAAATAGCCCGGTTATTGTTAGATAAGTATTTCAAATAGAAAAATATCTTTCTATTTTCCGAAAGCTACTCCCCTTTTTTTAAGCTCTTTTTTTATCTCGGGTAACAACTTATTGGCAGCATCAATGCCCAATTTATACATTTTTTCATTGTCTTTGCCACTCATTAGTGGAATCCCCTGTAAATCAGGAGTAATAACAATATCAGCAAGTTTAAGTCCCTCTAAGGTAAGCCTATGCATGGCAACATGATAAGCTCTTAAAATCACACTTTCATAATTTTTTAAATCCATGGTTGTATCAAAGCTCATTATACTAACCGCAATAATATATTTAGGGTTATATTCCTGAGCAATGTCAACAGCTACATTATTTATGATTCCACCATCAACAAATGTTGTACCGTACATTTTAACGGGCTCAAATATTCCTGGTATTGCACACGATGCGTTTACCGATGGTGCAATGGGTCCGGCTTTAAGGGGTGTAGACAAACCTCTTTCGATATCTGTAGTTACTGCAACAAATGGGATTTTTGTATCTTCAATTTCTGTGACTGTAAGGTTTTCACTTAAATAATTTTGCAACCTTTTTCCCGACACAAATCCTTCGCGTGACCTAAAAAGTGAAAAATCGAAAACATCTTTGGCGGTAGTTGACTTAATTAAATGCGTAAGTGAATCAATGTGAGGCCTGTCAGCATACATTGCACCAACCATACTTCCTGCGCTAGTACCAACAATTAAATCAATTGGTATTCCTGCATCCTCCAACACTTTAATTACTCCAACATGAGCCATTCCATGAAAAGCTCCTCCACCCAGCACCAAGGCAACTTCCACAGGTTTTGTTATTTCTCTTGCTTCGGGTTGTTTTACAGGAGAGTCGACAACCATAAATTTTTTGGAGCATGAATTCGACGTAAAAATAATTACTATCGACAATGCTAATATTTTTAATAGATTTTTCATGAAACTTGTTTTAGTATTTGAGTAACAAAAATAGGTTACATCTCATAATATTCAAACATTTATTACGAATAAAGCAATTACGTGTAAAAATAAATAATAATTACATACCATTAGTAAGCTATCAGAATACCACTGAATTCATATCTTTGCCAAATTATTTAAGCAAAAAAGCAACACTTATATGAGCACTGCCTATAATACATTGATTTCAAAATTGAATAAATTCGTTAGGCGATACTATATGAATTTAATCATTAAAGGAACAATGCTTAGCCTTGGCTTAATTGTGATGTTGTTTTTATTTGCAAATGTTTTCGAATATTTTTCATGGTCGAGTACAATTACCCGAACTGTAATATTCTATATTTTCGTAGTAGCAGTATTGATTATTTTAATTTACTACGTGATTATTCCGGCATTAAAGCTATTTAAGTTAGGTAAAAATATCTCCTACGAAGAGGCTGCTCAAATAATTGGAAATCACTTTCCTGATGTTAGCGATAAATTGTTGAACACATTACAATTACACGAAAACACAAGTGACTCAAATGTAGAGCTATTATTGGCTAGTATTGAGCAAAAATCTTTGTTGTTAAGCCCAATACCTTTTAAAAATGCCATTACATTTAAAAGTAATATTCGATATCTAAAATACATAACACCCCCGGTTATTATTTTAATTCTAATCTTGATAATTTCACCCGGTACTATTTTTAATTCTGCTGATCGAATTATTAATCATAGCACTCATTTTACTAAACCCCTCCCCTACACAATTGAGCTAATAAATGATGACCTTACTTGTGCTCAGCACCAAAACTACAGTGTAAAAATTAAAGTGATTGGAGATGAGATTCCATCTAAAATATGGATAGCTGATGGCGGATTTAATTATCGTATGCTTGAAATTATACCTGGTGAATACGAATATATTTTTAAAGATGTATTATCAGATATTTATTTTACGATTATAACCGATGACTATAAAAGTGAAAAGTATCATCTCAGTATTTACCCCCAACCTGTTATATTTAATTTTGACGTATATCTAAAATATCCACCCTATCTGCACAAGCAGAATGAGAAAATTGAAAATACAGGAGATCTTATTGTTCCACAAGGCACAACAATTTTATGGGATATATTTACTCGTGATACTAAAAAGGTTCTATTTATAACTGACGATAGTTTATATCAGTTATTTGATAAGGAAAGTAATGTTTTTAGGCAATCGATAAAAATAATGTATGATATTAATTACACCTTAGTCGCTAACAATCAGTTTATGCAAAGTGAAGATTCAATGCACTTTAGCATTCAAGTTATAACTGATGAATATCCCGTAATTAGTGTTAACGAATTTAAAGATGAATTGAACTACGGTGTGGTTAATTTTAGCGGATCAATATCTGACGATCATGGTTTTTCTACTCTTTATTTTTACTTTCGTAAAGATAGTATACCAGAGTCGAAATGGAAAAGAGAACCTTTAATAATTGAGCGAAATATTACTAGGCAATATTTTGATTACATGTTAATGGCCACTGATTTTAATCTTTTTCCCGGAGATGCACTCAGCTACTACTTTGAAGTAAGGGATAATGATGCAGTTAACGGATATAAACGGGCAAAATCGGAAATGTATTATTTGAAATTGCCAGATGCCTCTGAACTGGAAAAGAAAGTTGAGAGCAGTTCCAATGAATTAAAAAATAAGCTTCACGAATCTCTAAATGAAATTGAGGAACTTAATAATCAAGTTGAGGAAATAAGATTAAACTTATTTGAAAAAAAGGAATTAAGTTGGTTAGATAAGCAACAGCTTAACGATTTGGTAAAAAAGAAGGAAAATATTAAGAAGCAACTTGAGGATATAAAAAAGCTTAATGAAGACATTAAAGAACTTGAGGAACTCCTAAAGAAAAAACTAAGCCCCGAACTTCTTGAAAAACTAAAAGAGCTAGAAGAGTTAATGAATAAAATCATGGACAAGGATCTGGAAAAACAACTTGAAGAACTCAAAAAAGATCTGGAAAAAGAAAATATAGATAAGTTTCTTGAAAAGATGAAAGAGCAAAATGAGGAGCTTAAAGATGATTTGGAGCAAAATTTAGAAATATACAAACAACTTGAGTACGAAAAACTAATTGAAGAAACAATTGAGCAACTTGAAAAGCTTGCTGAGGAGCAAAAAAAACTAGCTGAACAAACAGCCAATAAAGAAAACAGCAAAGAGGAGGCTATTAAAAAGCAAGATGATGTGGAGAAAGAGTTTTCGGATATTATGGAAAAACTAGATGCTGCTGATAAACTTAATAAAGAGCTAGAAGATCCATACGAAATGGAAAAAGATACTGCCATGTCCGAGGAAATTAACGAGAAAATGGAAGAGGCAGGTGAAAATCTGGAAAAAGGTAAAAAAAATAAAGCTTCAGAAAACCAAGAACAAGCTGGAGATAAAATGCAAGAAATGGCTGATGGTTTATCAATAATGATGCAAAGTGCCATGGAATCGCGAATGGGTGAAGATATTGAACAAGTAAAAAATATGCTTGATAACTTAT
Source organism: Bacteroidota bacterium (assembly GCA_045267845.1). GTDB lineage: Bacteria > Bacteroidota > Bacteroidia > Bacteroidales > F082. Next base: position 19,219 of record JASFZK010000009.1, read on the forward strand.
TAGACCTGAGTTTTAATCAAGAAAGATTAATTACTAAGCTTCGAAAAATTTCGAAAAACGATCCTAAAAATGCCGATATTCGTGATGAACAAAAGGATATTAAAGATGATTTTGAACTATTGAGCGATTCGTTAAAAAGTATGAGTAAACGACAGGCTTCCATACAGCCGTTTATTGTGAAAGAATCAGGTAAGATAAACAAACATATCGACAGAGTATTATCATCGCTACAAGACCAAAATAAAGGTAAGGCAATGGCAGAACAGCAATATGCTATGACATCGATGAATAACCTGGCATTAATGCTCGCTGAATCGTTGGAACAGATGAAGGAATCAATGCAAATGTCGGGCAATCAAAAAGGTGGTAGTAAATGTAAAAATCCTGGAAAAGGAAAATCACCATCCATGTCAGAAATAATGAATCAGCAAAAAGGATTAAATGAAGGATTAAAAGGAAAATCGAAAAAAAATGGATTAGATGGTAAGTCGGGATTAAATGGTAAGAGCGAAGAACTTGCACGTATGGCTGCTGCACAAGGTGAAATTAGAAGAATGTTACAAGAGTTTATTGAACAACTTGAGGGAGAAGGTGGAAATGGAAATGCGCTTAACAAACTAGCCGAAGAAATGAAAAAAACTGAAGAAGATATTGTAAATCGGAGAGTATCACAAGAAACTTTAGAGCGACAAAAAAATATTGAAACCAGATTATTAAAGTCACAAAAAGCACTTCAAGAAAGGGAAAAAGAAAAAAAGCGCGAATCAATAGAAGGGAAAAAGAAAAAAACAAGTAACTTAAATAACAAAATCGAGTATAAGACAGTAAATATTAAACAAGAAGAGATATTAATTACAGTTCCCATTGAGGTAAGCCCGTATTATAGGAGCCTACTTAAGGAGTATTTGTACAAACTTGAAAACGATAAGAATAATGATGAATAATAATCACTCAGTATCAATAAAGCTACAGCCTGAATCAATAAGGGATATTGAAATTTTTGTGGATACCATTTGCGATCAGTTATTTATTAACGACACTTACTATGGGAATATACTAATGTCATTATCCGAATTATTCAATTATTTACTTGATAGTGAAAATGATACCTTAAATATTACTTATAATTCTGATTATAAAAAAATAGATATATCTTTTTATCCTATTGATATTCAAATGATTAGCTCTCTTACCAAATCTATCAATATTGATGATATAATACATCAGGAAAGTAATAAGAATATTTTTTTAATCAACTCGCTTGTGGATAATATTACAACTAACAGTGATGGAAATTTATCATTTGAATTTGATATTAGTGCTCTGCACAACGAAATTTATAATCATAGGTCTGAATTATTAAAAAAATACTTTAGCAAACAGTTGGTTGTAAAGCCTCAAAAACATAATGATTAATTATACATACCTGCCTAATACCAATATCAAAAATCTAGTTGGGCTAATTTGTAGTAATTGGCTTAAAGAAGTAATTGTATGTGAAGATAAAAAACTAGGTGATATCCAATTTATCTTTTGTGATGATGATTACTTGCACAGCATAAATACAACATATCTTAACCATGATACTTTAACAGATATTATTACTTTTTCAACCAGCGAAAATGAAAAGATAATTTCTGGAGAAATATACATTAGTGTTAATCGGGTAAGGGATAACTCAAGTATTCATTCTACTTCATTTGATAATGAGCTTAGCCGCGTAATGGTTCATGGGATACTCCATTTAATAGGATATGATGATCACAATCCTTCAGATAAAAAAATAATGCGAAGTAAAGAGGATTATTATTTACTTTTGCAAGCCGGACTAAACTAAAATTTACAATTAGCTATATTCGGAAATTACAACAAAATTTTGCAATTGTTCCACGTGAAACAAAAAGTATGTTTGAGCAATATGATATTATAGTAGTTGGCGGAGGTCATTCAGGTGCAGAAGCTGCTGCAGCCAGTGCAAATTTGGGCTCCAAAGTATTGCTAATAACAATGAACTTACAACGCATTGCCCAAATGTCGTGTAATCCTGCCATGGGCGGAGTTGCCAAAGGTCAAATTGTTCGTGAGATTGATGCTCTTGGCGGCTACTCAGGACTTGTATCAGATAAGACAATGATACAATTTAGGATGTTAAACAAATCCAAAGGACCAGCTATGTGGAGTCCACGAACTCAGAATGATCGGGTTCAGTTTTCCATTGAATGGCGTAAAATGCTAGAAGATACTCCAAATTTAGATTTTTGGCAAGATACAGTTACCAGACTAATTATTGAAGATAATACAGCTATTGGGGTTCTTACCCAAATGGGGCAAAAAATATATGGTAGTTCAATTATACTTACTAACGGTACTTTTCTCAATGGAAAAATACACATTGGGAAAAATAATTTTGAAGGAGGCAGGATTGGTGACCCTTCTTCATCAGGAATTACAGAACAACTAGTAAGTTTAGGCTTTGAATCATTACGATTAAAAACAGGAACACCAGTAAGAGTAGATGGAAGAACCATTGATTTTACAAAAATGGAAGAGCAAAAAGGTGATGAAATTCCCGAAGGGTTTTCGTTTCTTAATAAAAGTAGGTTAACAAAACAACGTAGTTGCTGGATAACATATACCTCTACAATAGTTCATGATACTCTTAAACTTGGTTTTGCTGATTCCCCAATGTTTGCAGGAAGAATTGAAGGTACTGGCCCAAGATATTGCCCATCAATAGAAGATAAAATTGAACGTTTTTCTGACAAAAACAGACATCAACTTTTTGTAGAACCTGAAGGTTGGGATACTGTTGAGTACTATGTTAACGGGTTTTCATCATCTCTACCTGATCATATACAGCTTAAAGCTTTAAGGAAAATTGCTGGATTTGAAAATGCAAAAATATTTGTTCCTGGATATGCCATTGAATATGATTATTTTTCACCTACCCAATTAAACTATACTCTTGAAACTAAAATAATAGATAATCTTTATTTTGCTGGTCAAATTAATGGAACTACTGGTTACGAAGAAGCGGCTGCTCAAGGATTAATTGCAGGTATAAATGCACATCTTAAACTAAATAATAAAAGCCCTTTCGTACTAAAACGACATGAAGCGTACATTGGTGTTCTTATTGACGATTTAATAACTAAAGGTGTTGATGAGCCATACAGAATGTTTACCTCAAGAGCTGAATATAGGATACTACTACGACAGGATAATGCAGATTTGCGACTTACACCAATGTCGTATAAACTAGGTTTAGCATCAAAAGAACGATATGATAGAGTAATTATCAAACAAAATAATATCAATAGTATAATTAGACTTACCAAAAAACAAAGCATTAGTCCTAAGGAGGCAGATCCGATACTAGAAGAAAGAAATACTTCGCTTCTAAAACAAAAAATAAAAATTTCTGATTTATTACTCAGGCCACAAATAAATATCAACGATTTAATTTTAATGAGCAAACCATTTAGTGATGCAATTAATGATATTTCACCTACAATTGAAGATTTACAATGCGCAGAAATACTGGTTAAATATGAAGGATATATAGAAAAAGAAAAAGAACTGGTAGCTAAACTAGCTAAACTAAACGATATTCCGTTAAAAAATGATTTTGATTATCATAAGCTAAATTCATTATCCACTGAGGCTAAAGAAAAGCTATCTAAAATCAAGCCTACTACCATTGGTCAAGCCTCACGTATTAGCGGGGTTTCGCCATCAGATATAAACGTAATTGCCGTATTTATTGGCAGATAAAATTGTTTCACGTGGAACAAATGAATAAATTGAAAAAAATAGAACAGTGTCCTGTGTGCTCAAACAGCAATATCAGTACCTATATCAACACAAAAGATTACTTCTTTACCCAAGATAATTTTTCATTAACAAAATGTTTGGATTGTGATTTTGTATTTACAAACCCAATACCAACAAACCTGGGAAAGTATTATGACACTCCGGATTATTTATCGCACAACACTGATGATAATGGAATGATGGGAAGTTCATATTCGTACCTACGTAATATAAATATTAAAAGAAAATATAATCTTGTAAAACGATATAATACCTCTGGAAAATTTCTAGACATAGGTTGTGGTACTGGTGAACTACTAAAATATTTTAAAGACAATAATTGGGTAGTACAGGGTATAGAACCAAATAATAGTGCACGAGAATTAGCAAAAACAAAATACAATATCAACGTTGCTGAAGAAAATGAATTAGACCATATTCAACCAAATTCGCTTGATGTAATTTCAATGTGGCATGTACTTGAACACGTTCCCAATCTTCACAAACGTTTAGAACAAATTTCAAAACTCATAAAAAAATCAGGTACAGTTTTTATTGCCCTACCTAATTTGGATTCTCCAGATTCAAAAAAATATAAAGAGTATTGGTCGGCTTTAGATGTTCCCCGCCATCTTCATCATTTCACACAACAAACTTTTGAAAAACTAATTTCATATCACGGTATGAAATTAATTCATGCTGAACCCATGAAACTTGATTCTTATTATGTAAGTATGTTAAGTGAAAAATACAAAAAGAATAGTTTCTATCTTGTCTCTGCTTTTATTAGTGGAATTATATCGAATTTTAAAGCAAAAAAGAAAAATAGTTATTCTAGCATGATTTATGTGGTAAAGAAATTTTGATTAGTAAACAAAACTAAAACTAATGTCAAAATCGTTAAATAAGAATTTTTCTTCAATTTTTCTAGTTTTAGCTATATTTTCTATACTTGCTTTTTACCTAGCACAATATTATCATAATAAAAATCATACAAGAAGCTCGGAGTCAAACTATTTGCTTGAACATATTGATATTCAGTCTATTAGACTTGCTGAGAAAGAGGCATCTGTAAAACAAATCATTGCTGAATTTCCTAATAATTATAGGAATAAACTTGATAGTCTTTTCAATACAGGAAAATATTTTTGCTTTGTCGCCATCCAGGACAGTGTAAGCTACTGGAATACCAACAAAGTTGATGTTAATGCGATCAACCAATTAAAAAAAGATAATAAAGTACACGTTGCAAATTTACCATCAGGATGGTATTTATATATCAGCAGCAAAAAATCAGACTTTAATATTTCTATTCTGGAATTAATAAAATCGGATTATCAACTAAATAATGATTTGCTTTCACCAGGATTTAGTTCAAACTTTGCGAACAGCTCGGAAATGAACCTTACACTGGATGAAAATAATTCATCACACAAAATATACAATTCCAGCGGTCAGTTTATTTTAGGTACAGTCTATAATAATAATGATTCCTCAGTTATTAACACCTCAAACTATCTAACGTTCATTCTCTATTTGCTTTCGTATATCTTTATTGTACTATTTCTACTAAACAAAATTTATAACTCAAACCTATACGATAAAAATCCAATAACAGGTTTTGGATTATTCATAATAATTATTGGAGCATTACGGTACATTGAAATTCAAACTAAATTTCCACTTGATTTAAAAATATCAACAATATTTACCAATACTATTTTTAATATTCCAACTGCTCAATCAGAAGGTGCGCTCATAACTATTACAATATTACTTATTATAATTTCGGTGGCTGCTTATCGGTTTTTTGGTAATGATAAAATAAATTTTTCTCCAAGTAAACTAATTCTGGGTTATACGACATTATGGATAATAATTCTTATAAATATTTTTATAGTTTTTCACACTATTCTTGATCAACAAATTTCATTTTTTTCAGAAGATATCCTTCACAATAACACCCTGTTCTTATCTACCATAGTAATTATTGGTCTTAATATTAGCATGTATTATGCCTTCATAACCTTCTTAAACATAACAACAGAAACACGGGTTCCGTTTTCAATTCCTTTTTTTATAGTATTTATTGGGCTTTTTATTGTTTATATCATATCAAATATTCCCACACCAATTATAGCCACAACATTAGCTCTTACAGTTGTATTAATAATTCTTAAATTCTTTGTGTGGAAATACCTCACCGATTTATTTCTTAACCATTTAATTCTTTTAGTATTACTAGCAATAGTTTCGTCTGTTATAGTAAGTTATTCGTACAAATTAAAAAACGACACTTATCAAAAATATGTAGGTAGTACTTTGGCAATTTCAAATGATACAATTTTTGAAAATAGATATGATATCATAAATTCTAAACTAGGGCAAGATAACAATCTACTCCAAATACTATTTAACGATACGATAGTAACTGATTCTGAAATAGAAGATTATATTATTTCAAATTATTTGAACGAAACAATAAAAAGGTATGACATTCAAATAACAAATTGTGGTGAAAACGAATTAATCGAAATCCAACCCGAGCGCGAAATACATGACTGCGCAGAGTATTTTAATGATTTAATTTTTGATCTTACAACACCGGTTATTGATTCAATATTGTATCGATTTAATACAGGTACAGAAAGCAATTATTATATTAGTAGTGTTGTACTAACCGATCCCAAAAATAGCACTATCAAAAGAGAGTTATTTATAGAATTTATCTCATCACATGTACCCGAAGGATTTGGTTATCCTGAGCTTCTTATCGATAAACAATCATACACACTAAACTTAACTGAATACTCATTTGCCATATATTCGAATGATCATTTAACGTATAAATTTGGTGATTATCAATATAACACATTTTTTGAATTTCATAATTATTTTGAATTTAATGTTTTTTTCAACTACAAAAATTATCGGCACTATGCAATACAAATATCTCCCGAAAATTATCTAATAATAAGCCGAGAAATAACACCAACAACACTAAAAATTGTTGTTTTTTCAATAATCTTTTTACTCTTATCAATAATTTCAATAATTCTATATCTGATAATTTATGCCAGGAAAGCATTTTACTTATTCAGACTTAATTTTAAAGCACGACTACAAACATTTATTATATCAACACTTACTCTAACATTTATTTTAATGGGAGTAACAACGCTTATTTATATTAAAGATAGCAATAGAATAACTCTTGAAAAACAACTAACCGAAAAAACAAACTCGGTATTAATTGAACTCCAGCACAAACTATCGTCAGTTAGTGATTTAAAGAACCAAGACAGAGATGTCCTACATCAGTTATTAAGAAAATTTTCTCTAGTCTTCTTTTCAGATATTAATTTATACGACAGATCTGGTGAATTAATAGCAACATCCAGACCTGAAATCTTTGAAAAAAACTTACTATCATCATACATAAATCCACAGGCATATAATGCAATATTCCATGAAAATGAGCTTAATTTTATCACAGAAGAAAACATAGGATCGCTCAATTATTATTCGGCTTATGTACCAATAAATTTAAACAACGATAACGCCATTGGAATTGTTAACCTACCATATTTTGCACGCCAAACACAAATTACTAAGTCGTACTACATAATGCTATCATATTTAATAAACATATATGTAATAATTGGTATTATTGGAGCTCTAATTGCAATCATTTTTTCAAGATACTTAACAAAACCATTGGTCCTGTTACAGGAAAGCATAGCAACCATTAGAATTGACAAACACAACGAAAAGATACAATGGAATAAGAACGATGAAATTGGACTGTTAATACGCGAATATAACTTTATGGTTGATAAGCTTGAGCAAAGTGCCGATTTGTTAAAACACTCCGAAAGAGAAAGTGCCTGGCGAGAAGTAGCTCGACAAATTGCTCACGAAATTAAAAACCCGCTTACACCAATGAAGTTGAATGTTCAATATCTTGAAAAAGCATACAAGAATAATGACCCTGACTTTGCATCAAAAATTGAATCAATAAGTAAGTCGTTAATTACACAAATTGATGTGTTAGATGATGTTGCTGAAATGTTTTCTGATTTTGCAAAATCCAAATCAATGGATCTGGTAAAGGTTAATCTTAAAACTGTTATTGACTCATCAGTAGATTTGTTTAATAGTAACACAAAGGTTTCAATCACTGTTAAATATGAAGAAAGTGACAATGAACTAATTACTTATGGCTTTGAGAAAGAGCTGCTTCGAGTGATTAATAACATCCTAAAAAATGCAATACAATCGGTAGATAAAAACAAAGTTGCCATAATCAATTTAGATATTAAACAACATTCCAAATATATAATAGTATCAATAACCGATAATGGTAAAGGAATTTCGGAAGATATGAGGTCACAAATATTCCATCCATATTTTACTACCAAAACGAGTGGTACGGGGTTGGGACTTGCAATAGTGAAAAATATAATGAACGAAATAGGAGGCAAGGTTAGTTTCGAATCGGTGAACCATGGTGGCACAAGGTTTATTCTAAAGTTTCCTGTTGCAAAATAGAAGTTTTTTTATCTATTTTTGTCACAATGTATAAGGGCACAAATCCCATAAAACGACTTATTGGCGAAACAGCTGTTTATGGTCTTGGTACTATGTTACCAAGATTTTTAAACTATTTATTGGTACCACTATACACTATTTATGTATTTTCAAAAGCCGAATATGGACAGGTAACAGTATTATATTCATACGTTGCCATACTACTTGTTCTACTCACATTTGGTATGGAAACTGCCTTTTTTAGATATGCAAATAAGAGTAAAGATGCCGTTAATGTTTTCAATACAGCCACAACTTCAATAATAAGTTTAACACTTATATTTTTAGTAATAATTTTTGTTTTTGTTGATGACATTGCTCGATTAATTCAATACCCATCTAATAAAGAATACGTATTAATAATTGCTGTAATTATAGCTATTGATGCTATTACAGCTCTGCCGTTTGCCTTACTAAGATATCAAAACAAGGCCATTAAATTTTCGACAATTAGAGTAATTAGTGTCATAATTACCATATCATTAAACCTTATATTTTTGGTTGCAATACCAAATTATTATGGCGAAAGTTATACCACTTTACCCATTTACCGAAATACAAGTCTTGTTACATTCGTGTTCATAGCAAATCTTGTTGGCTCATTTTCTACACTAATTATGCTTAGTGCAGAAATAAAAAAAATTAACTTTAAAATAGATCGCATATTATTAGGAAAAATGCTCAAGTATGGTCTACCGATACTTATAATTTCGTTATCATTTATGATTACTGAGGTAGCCGACAAAATACTACTTAAATATTTATTACCCGATAGAGCAGGAGCTGATGCACAGCTTGGTATATATGCTGCCAGTTATAAATTAGCAATAATTATGATGCTATTTATACAGATGTTCAGGTATGCTGCTGAACCCTTCTTTTTCTCGGAAGCTGACAAAAAAGATGCTAAAAAAACTTATAGTAGAGTAATGACATTGTTTGTTGCATTTACATGGTTTATATTTTTACTTGTAATGCTTTATATAAATTTGTTTAAATATTTCATTGGAGAAGCTTTTTGGATAGGTCTACAAATTGTTCCAATAATACTATCTGCAAAACTATTTCTCGGAATATTTTACAACCTTTCCGTTTGGTATAAACTTACAAACAAAACTTTTTATGGGGCAATTATTGCTGTAATTGGAGGAATTATTACAATTGTACTAAACGTAATACTAATTCCGAAATACGGATATATGGGTTCAGCATGGGCAAATTTTGCAAGCTATTTTGTAATACTAATTATTTCATATTTATGGGGAAGAAAAAATTATCGAGTAAATTACGAAATAAATAAAATAATATTATACACTGTAGTTGCGGTAATAATATTTGCAATTTCACGCTATTCGTTTGATTTTAGTACATCTGTGCATTACATATTTATGACGCTATTACTAATAACATATTCGGCAATTGTATTTGCAATTGAATATAAAAGTAAAAAATATATCCATAGTTAGATTTGTATTATTGTAAATAATTATACAATGATGCAATAAATATATATTTTACTTCTTATATTTGCACTCTACCACTATTTCATAATTTCTACATATGTTATCATTTTTCAAATCATCGAAAAAGAAAACTCCTAAAAAGGGGGCAACTTTTTATCATCGAGAAAACAAAATTCAAACAATTGAAGAGTTAAATATCATACTTAAACGCTTAAGCTCTACAACCTCAACATTAACAAATTCTAATATACTTTTTCAAGGATTTGAGCTTGATTCTATTTCCGAAAAAAGTCTTGAAAAAGATTTTGGCGAAGAGTCATTTCTACTAGAACCCGATAGCGATATATTGAATCATAAAGTATATTACTATCGCATAGCATCAAGCAGCTTACGATTCTTAATACAAATACATTTTATTGGTGATGAGTTTTTTTTCGCAACAACTAAAGTTTATTCCGATTCGCTACTATCTCAATCTGATAAACAAAAAGTAACATCACAAATCATAAGTAAGTATTATCCCAATGCTGATAGTGACACTATTGATTTTAAACTTAAAGATCCCAAAGGCAATATACTATTCACACATGATCATGTATATTATTATATTCAATATCTGCCAAATAATGCCTTAAATCAAAAACTTATTAAACAATACGGGAGCTTTAAAAGAGTGGATGCAAACCAGGAGATAAATGATACATTGGACAAATTAATATAGAATGTTGTTAATTTATTTTAAGTAGACAGATAATTTGTTACCTTAGTCTTACAATAAATTATAATTAGTTTTAACTACCCAAAGCTTTGGCAGGTATCTATATACATATCCCTTTCTGCAAACAAAAGTGTCATTATTGCAATTTTTATACTACAGTATCGCATAGTTATCACCATGAATTCATTTCTTCCCTTATCTCTGAAATAGCTCGCCGAAAGCAATATTTAGAAAATAAAATAGTAGATACCATTTACTTCGGAGGTGGAACACCATCTATACTTTCCATCGATGAAATCAATTTAATTATTAATACAATATATCAGGAGTACAACGTAAGTATTAATGCTGAAATTACACTTGAAGCAAACCCTGATGACTTATGTAAGGAAAAATTATTTGATATAAAAAGTTATACAAAAATTAATAGGTTAAGCATTGGGATACAAAGCTTTTTTGATGATGATTTGCATTATCTTAATAGGGTACATAGTGGCAATCAGGCTCATACTTCAATTGAAAATGCATTGCTAGCTGGTTTCGAAAACATCACCATCGATTTAATATATGGAATACCAACACTTACTAATAAAAAATGGAAAGAAAATTTAAATAGGTTTTTTGATTATGGTGTTCCTCATCTATCATCTTATTCATTAACAATAGAACCAAAAACGGCTCTTGATGTTCTTATTAGAAAAAATAAAATTGAAAATATTGTAGAGAAAGAAAGTATTGAGCATTTTGAAATACTTTTGAATGAAACCCAAAAGTACGGACTATTAAATTATGAAATTTCCAATTTTGCAAAAGATGGCTATTTTTCCAAACACAACAGTAATTATTGGCTTGGGAAGCATTACTTAGGGGTTGGACCATCAGCACATTCATACAACGGTAAATCACGCCAGTGGAATATTAGACATATTAAACGCTATTGTGAAGGAAAGCCAGAGGATTTGATGGACGACAAAGAATTACTTACTCAATCACAGCAATATAATGAATATGTACTTACATCAATACGTACATCGTGGGGATGTGATGTGGAACATATTAAAAAAGTATTTGGCGCCAAATATGGTCATCATTTTATAAAAAAAATATATGACGCCTTAATGGATAAAAAAGTAATCAAAACAGCCAATATATACACCTTAACAAATAAAGGAAAGCTTTTTGCAGATGGAATAGCAAGCGACCTATTTTACAGTAGCTAATGCTTTAGGACTAATTTTGGTAGCTATATATCCAACAACTGGAGAAAATAGTATACTGATAAAAAAAGACCATTGTACACCTATTTGTCTTCTCTTTCCTATTGTTTCTGAAACCACTAACGAAAGTGTGTACCAAGCAATAAATATGAAAATAACAATATATTCGTTCATGTTTTTTGGTTTTAAAATAGCTACTAATTATTTATCTTCACTATCTAGTAGAAATAAATAAACAAGTAAACAACAGGTATTAATATGCCTAGTAAAGTCATCCATGCACCACGCTTGGTAATACCATTGGCACCACGCGGAATTAATACACCAGTTATTCCAATTAATATAAGTGCTCCAGCAAATATATCAGAAAACCATGTCCAATATTTTATTGGATTATAGTGCAAATAATTTACTTCACGCAAAAAAGCACGGCGCTTAGTTTTCTCAATTAGTCCGTTACCTTCAATCAGATTTATATAGACGGTTCCATCTTTAATGAAAATTTTAATTATTTCATCATTTGGGAAGTAATGACTTTTATAATTATCTGCTTCACCATAAGGTTCAAGCAGTTCTTTAATTTCTGCTTTATTTGGTTTCAAACCCGGAGGGTCTACCTGAATATCTTCGGTGAGTATTACATAATTTGGATTCCAGTCATCTAAGTGATTAATGGCTATGCCCGAGATTGAGTAAATTATAACCATACCAAAAAAGAAATATCCAAAGTCGCGGTGAACAGCTCTGTTCCATTTACGCCATTTAAATGCCATTGATAATATATTTATTAATGATTATCAGTAGCATCATTATGCTCCCCATCATGATCTTCATCATGGTCATTGTCGTCAGAATCTGAGCTTTCAACAACATCAAAATTGGTACATAATATGGAGTAAAAAGAAATATGATCAGTTCCTGATTCTTTAATCATCTCACGAAGATTATTAACTTTTTCCATTTCTTCGTCAAGGTCTGCATTTTCGCCACCTTTTTCAACTTTTCCGCCAAGGTGCATGCCTTCACCCTTGTCATCGCCCATATCACTACCGGCTTTAATTTCCTCTTCCCACTCTCTTAGATAAGCTTCATCTATTCTTTGTTCTTCAACAATACCTGTAAGAACAATTTTATCACCAACAAGTTCTGCATTAAATGCGGCAATTTCCTCATCTGGAGTAACTTTAACTCTAGCATCAGAATCTTCGCTAACAAGGAATAATTTTTGACCACCATGTTTACAAATATGATCAACTGTTCCTTTTATCTTAATTTTTTTACCAACATAATCGCCAACTTTATTATCAAAATCAACCATGTTAACTGTTGTTACTTCATCGGCAACAACAAGATCACTATTAGTAGTTTTTGCTTCTTTACTACTATCTTCACAATCACATGAAGTTGCAAATAAAACAATTACTGTTAAAAATAGAATGTACTTTTTCATCTCTTTATAATTTAAATTTATCGATAGATTATTTTTAATAATATTCTGTGCGAATATATATATTTATAATATGATAGATTATAATAAATATTATTTAGAATTATTAAAAATAGACCGAATTTGTAATATAAATATTGGTAGGATATCAAACAAACTATTATACTTATTATTGAATACTTATTCCATCATATTTTATTTCCTTACCTCCTGAATATGAAATAATTATAAGTGGTATTCCGTTTTCATCATATTTCTTCCAGTCACCATTTTTTCGCCCCATAACATATTTGCCACGCTGTTTAATTTTACCATTATCCCAGTACCAAATATGCTCACCATTTGGATTATCATCAATAAATTTACCTTCAAATTGCAAATTTCCATCTACATAGTATGATTTCCATAATCCATTACGCATATCTTCCATATACTCACCTTCATCTTTCGTATCGCCAACCTGATAAATCCAGTGCCCTTCTTTTTTGCCCTCTAAATAATCACCTTGTGTAGTTATGTTTTCATCTTTGTCATACTCTGTTAACATGCCATCTGGTAATCCGTTGTAAAAATATTCTTCTCTGAGTATATTACCATTATCATGATACCAAAACCAAGTGCTATCAGGTATGCCTACAATGTATTTTCCTATTTCCTCAAGTCGTCCATTTTTGTAATAGTATTTCCAAACACCATCGCGCAAATTATTTAAATAATTACCTGTTGCTTGTAGTTTTCCATCGTTGTAATATTCTTTCCAATTACCTTGTTTATGACCCGAATCAGTAAATATTCCTTCACCCACAAGTTTTCCATATCGAAAAATGTATGACTTTTCTACTTCACCATTTTCATCGTATTCTCTTCTTACACCTTCGGGTACACCGTCAGCAGTATATGTGGCAACTACTTTAACTTTTCCATTGGGATAATAATCAGTTCTAATTTCTAATTTTAGTAATTCCTCTGCCTTCTCAAATTTCTCGCCATCAACATATTTTGTAGCTGAAATTAAATTTCCATCTTCATCATATTCCTTAAAATAACCATGTTTCAATCCATGTTTAAAACTGCCTTCAAGTAGCACAATGGTTTCATCATTACTAAACCACTTCCATCTGCCATGAGCTAAAGTATCCGAATCATAACGATTTATTCGCTCCCTATCAGTTATGTAGCCTTTTTTATATGATATGAGTTGAACAATATTTCCATTAATGTGATATTCGCGCGCAACACCTTCTTCAAGTCCGTTTACAAATGGAGTTTTAAATTTGATTTTATTATTGACATAAAAAACCAATGTATTTCCTTGCTTTACATCATCATCAAAATTTTCCTTAATTATTTCACTTCCCTGATAAGTAGTTCTATAACCATTTTTCTTTCCTGATTTATAGTTAATTTTTAAAATAATTTTTCCTTCATCATCATAAAATTTCCATAAACTATCAAGCTCATAATCCTTTCTGTTTCCTTCTGATTTTAGTATGCCATCTGTGTAATAGTTCTTCCAATAACCGTCGGGTTTACCATTAAGCATACTGCCTTCGCTAACAATGGTACTATCTTCACCATAAAAATAATTATAACCGTTTGGATTAATATTTGAATTATTTTGGGCATTTAGTCCAAAGGAAACAAAACAAAAAATAAATATGATTATGTTAATTTTGAGATATCTCATACGCATATTATCTTCCAACGCTTCTGCCTTTTAGTACACGACGCTTTTTTTCAAAGTTTGAAATATACTCTTTGTTAACTAGTAATAATGCATTGCTACTATTTGGTACAATAAAATATTTAGTTGTATCATAAACCACACAGCCATAATCATTTTTCCAATTATCAGCAGATATTTGATACTCGTTATTTTCGTTTAATGTAAATCGCAAATTTCTATTTTCGCCAACTTCAAAAGCTATTCTTAAAAATTTTTCACCGTCTCGGGTGGCAACGCCTTTTGTTTTTTTTGGTATAACTATTTCCTCAAAATACTCTCCATTTTTAAGCCTAATTGTACCTTTAGCAATTTGAGTTTCCTCTTTGGTAAGATTTCTTTTAAGTACTATTTTGTCAGAATTGTAAAATTGAACTTTTTTAACATCTAAATAGTTATCTTTAAGATTATCACGCACATCTTCTGTAAACAGAATAAGATTAGAACATGACGACAGGAAAATTGACGATAAAACAATTGTGAATAAAATTAATTTTCTTACCATAGTATTAAATAATTTTAAGTTTTTTCGAAATATCGAGCATGCGTAATATCGGCTTTTTAGCTTCTTCCATCACTTCATTGTCCAAATTTATTGCTGGAGTTTCATTTTTCAAAACTAAGTATAATTTTTCCAATGTGTTAAGCTTCATATATGGGCAATCATTACAATTACATGTTTCGTCTGATGGCACAATTAAAAACTCCTTTTCGGGAGATAGTTTTTGCATTTGGTGAATGATACCTGATTCGGTTGCAACAATAAATTTTTTACTACTATTTGTTTGAGTAAATTTAATCATTCCAGTAGTAGATCCAATATAATCAGCCAAAGCAAGCACTGGAGCATTACACTCAGGATGTGCAATAACACTAGCTTCTGGATTATCCTCTTTTAATTTAATAATAGCCTCGGTATTTAGTATATCGTGCACTTCGCAAATACCATCCCACAATACCATATTTCGGCCAGTAATTCTGTTTATATAGCCTCCCAAATTTTTATCGGGGGCAAAAATTATCTTTTTATCCTTTGGAAATGATTCCACAATTTGAACTGCATTTCCGGATGTACAAACTATATCAGTAAGAGTTTTAATTGCTGCAGTTGTGTTTATGTAAGAAATTACAATATGATCGGGATATTGTTTTTTAAATTCTACAAATTTATCAGCTGGGCACGAATCGGCCAACGAACATCCAGCTTCCATATCAGGTATTACAACTAAAGTGTTCGTATTTAACATTTTTGCTGTTTCGGCCATAAAATGTACACCTGCAAAAACAATCATATCAACATTTGCTTCGGCAGCTTTTTGAGCCAAACCAAGACTATCGCCAACATAATCTGCCAATTCCTGAATTTCAGGTATTTGATAAAAATGCGCAAGAATTAATGCGTTTTTTTCTTTTTTAAGTTTTAATATTTCAGCGGTATAATTCATTACTTTTATCGATTCAAATTAAGTTTAGCCACTTTATTAAATGTTAATCATAGCACAAAAATAATCCAATAGTTTATCTTAAAATTAAACTTCCATTGTTTTCAATTAATTTATATTAACATTTAGCCTTATATATATTCTAATTTTAAATTAATAATATTTAATAATAATATGCTGTTAACATTAATGATTACTTATTTCAAATTAATTTTGTTTTTATAAAAAAGGTAGTTTATTAACAAATAGTACACAGTTTATTATTAATTAAGATGTTAATATTTAGTGTTTTATTAAAACAATTAACATGTTATATTTTAAAGATACTATTAATAAATTTTACTAAAACTGTTGATTAATTTATGTTAATATCTGGTGATATCTTTTAATAAAAAAGTGAAATTTGATGTAACTTTAATAATTGACATTATGCCATGTTAATAACCCCATACTTAGCACTAAGTTACCAACAAAATTAAACAGATATTAACAATAAACTAGTGATAAATACTAATTTTTTGATTACTAATAATTTAACTCCATTTTGATTTTTTGTCATTATTTAAAATCATATGATTTTCAGTTAGTTTAATTTTCAGTTATAAAATTTGGCTACTTTTGTTGCATAATTTATTAACAATGATAAAAAAGGATATTACCATAGCCATGGCATCAGATCATGGTGGCTTCGAGATGAAAACTTATATCAAAAAAAAGCTTGAAGATGCAGGTTATATTATTGAAGATTTTGGAACAAATAATGAAGAAAGTGTTGATTATCCTGATTTAATACATCCTTTGGCAGCAGCTATTAATAATGGCAATTATAAAATTGGTATAATTATGTGTGGTAGTGGTAATGGCGCACAAATTACTGCTAACAAATATCCAAATGTTAGAGCTGGTTTATGTTGGAACGAAGAACAAGCAATGCTTACACGGCTTCATAACAATGCCAATGTATTATCATTACCAGGTAGATTTGTATCGTTGGATGAAGGATGGAAAATTACTGAAGTTTTTTTATCAACCGAATTTGAAGGTGGCAGACATATAAAAAGAGTAGAAAAAATATCACAAATTCTGAAATAATTGAGTACAAGTATCGAAAATAAGATGTTTTTAAAGGCATCAGAAAAAATTGCCTTTGATAAAATACATCGCTCAAAACTAAAGTTTAATATAGGCAGGTATGATATTGCTGTAGATAAGGGAAAAAATATATACAGTAATCAAGATACAGCTAGAGATCGTGCAGGTTTTATCAAGTATAAAGTAATAAATGAGCTTGATAATTATTTAATTGAATTTGAAGATAATTTTGTAGCAAATGGTGGCAAAATAATATGGGCACAGAATTCAAATGAGGCATTATCAAAGATACTTGAAATAGCCAAAGAGCATAATGTTAGGTCGGCAGTTAAGTCAAAATCAATGACTACAGAAGAAATAGAACTTAACACTGCTCTTGAAAATTCTGATATTGAAATTGTTGAAACAGATCTTGGTGAATTTATTGTACAACAAGCAGGGCAAAAACCATATCATATTGTTACACCGGCAATGCACATGTCAAAAGAAGATGTTGCCGAATTATACAACGATAAATTTAATACACCAATTGATTTAAATCCCACAGAACTTACTTTATATACACGAAAATTATTACGCGAAAAATTTGTGAATGCTGACTTAGGTGTTACCGGAGCAAATTTTTTGATAGCTGACACTGGCTCAATTGCATTAACCGAAAACGAAGGTAATGCATTATTAACAATGTCGTTTCCAAAAGTACATATTGCCATTGCCGGTATTGAAAAAATTATTCCAAAATTAGAGGATCTAGATTTATACTGGCCGTTATTGGCAACTAACGGAACTGGTCAGCCAATGACAGCTTATAACTCTATTATTAGCGGACCGAAAAAGAATAATGAAAAGGATGGTCCAGAGAGCATGTATTTAGTATTGTTGGATAATGGTAGAGTTAATTTACTTAAAGAGGAAAGACAACGCCAGGCATTATCATGTATTAGATGTGGGGCTTGTTTAAATGCATGCCCTGTTTATAAAAATGTTGGTGGACATACATATAATACAACCTACAGCGGACCCATAGGAGCAGTCATAACACCACATATGCAAGGCTTTAAAAAGTTTAAGCATTTGAGTTTTGCATCGTCGCTTTGCGGAAAATGTACAACTGTTTGTCCGGTAAAAATACCATTGCATGAGTTACTACTTGTTAACAGGAATCATGCTATTAAAAAAGGTTTTTTTACTTTTTTTGAGAAGCAGAGTATCAATATTTCATCAAAAGCATTGGGTTCACGTAAAATGCTCGACATGCTATCAGGTGGTGCTAAAAACTCATTAATGAAAATGGCTGTTACAAAAACCTGGGGTCCGCGAAGGGATCTTCCAGAGTTAGCACCAAAGTCATTTAGCGAACTTTGGAAAGAGAAAAATAAGAAATAATCTTAACTTGCGTTAAGTATTGCAATTTTCATTATAGTTTTTTTCATTTTTATTAATTATTTCTTACCATAAAATACTAAGTCTATGAAAGTCATTTATAGAATTTTAATTGTCACTTTATTTGGAGTTTTATTCTTAACAAGTTGTCAAGAAAATGGAAATCCCAAATCATCATCGATTAGTAAAAATGAAAGCGATAGTAAAGTTTTAGCTAATCATTTTGATATAATAATGGCTCAAATTATAAATGAGGAGTTTGTATTTGTGCACAATATTAATAGCAAAGTATCATCTTGGGAAGATGTTATCAATAAAGGCGCATCAATGAATACATCTTTTTTTACAATATCTATTGAACAAGAAGATGATATGTATTATTTAGTGGGGATTGATTCTATAACTCCTGCAACTTCAAAAATTAGACTTATTCTAGATGCAGGAAATTTTTATGAATATAAATATTCTGATGGAACGGGTGGTTCTGGTTCGACAGGTTTGGTAGTCACATGTTCGGGATGCACAAGTAAAGTATCAACTGATGAATGTGAACCTAAATTTAGTAATCAAGGATGGTATTGCACAGCTTGTTCTCAAGGTACTTGTACTAAATCTTCTTCAGCCGTATCTGGAGGAGTTATAAGCCGCCGCCAGTAATTAGATAAACAATTATTTCGAATTGTAAATTTGTATCAGTTGGTTGTAAAGTATTTTGTCTTCATCTTCAACGATACCCCAACAAGTGCAATTAGTACTGGCACTTCAACTAGTGGACCAATAACAGCAGCAAATGCTTCTCCAGAGTTAATTCCGAAAACTGCTATGGCAACAGCAATAGCAAGTTCAAAATTATTACTGGCAGCAGTAAATGATAGTGTTGTTGTTTTTTTGTAATTGGTTCCCATCTTACGACTAATGTAAAAGGAAACAAAAAACATTATTACAAAATATATCACAAGAGGTATAGCAATTCGTACAACATCTAACGGAAGTTTAACTATATAATCACCTTTTAGCGAGAACATTACATAAATTGTAAAAAGTAATGCAATTAGTGTTAACGGACTTATTTTAGGAATGAAACTTTTTTGATACCAGGATTTACTTTTTACCCTAATTAGCACATAACGAGTTATAAATCCGGCAATAAACGGTATACCCAAATAGATAAATACACTTTCAGAAATTTGGCCAATAGTAATGTCTATTTCACTTCCTTGTAATCCAAAAACTTCGGGGAGTATTGTAATAAAAAAGTAAGCATAAACCGAAAAGAATAGTACCTGAAAAATACTATTGAAAGCTACTAGTCCGGCCGCATATTCAGTATCACCTTTTGCCAGATCATTCCAAACAATAACCATGGCAATACATCGTGCAAGGCCAATTAATATTAGTCCTGTCATGTAATGTGGGTAATCTTTTAAAAAAATTAATGCCAATGCAAACATTAGTACCGGACCAATTATCCAGTTTTGTACCAACGACAACAGCATTACTTTACGATCACGAAAAACATCTTTAAGTTCTTCGTATTTTACTTTTGCCAGTGGAGGAAACATCATTATTATGAGCCCAATGGCGATGGGAATATTGGTGGTTCCCCTGTTAAAACTGTTCCAAAAATTGGCAACTTCAGGAAAAAGATATCCAGAACCAATACCAATTAGCATGGCCATAAATATCCATAAAGTAAGATACCTATCAAGGAAAGAAAGTTTTTTTGTTAGTGATGCCATTATAGTTTTGGTATTAATTGTTCAATATAAAATTTCTTAAAATCTCTTTCAATTTCATTTCGTATTCTTATGAACTCAAGCATAATTTCTTCCTTTGTTCCGGTTGCTTCGGCCGGATCGTCGAATCCAATATGAATTTTGTTTTTTACATTGCCAGTAAATATAGGGCAACTTTCGTTAGCACCACCGCATACTGTAATTACATAATCAAAATCTTCAAAAATATAGTCAACAACCGGCTTTGGGTAATTGCTACTAATGTCGATATCGATATCATTCATAGCTACAATTGCATTTGGGTGAACTGCTGAACTTGGTATAGTTCCTGCCGAAACAATTTGTAAGCGATTATCAAATGATTTTAAAAAACCTTCGGCCATTTGGCTACGGCAACTATTGCCGGTACATAGAACTAATATCTTCATTATTTAAAAACTTTATTTAATTGGTGGTAAAAATATATAATTATTAAAATAAAAAAATTGTTAAAAAATAGGTCTGCATAAGCATCTATTTTTAGCTTTGCAGTAAATCAACTAAAAAATATTATGCGCAAATTTATTTATTTATCATTAGCTGTTGCTTTATTTGCAGGATTTACTACATCTTGTGATAACAAAACAGAAACAAAAGATAACTTTAAATTATCAATTGATGTTACGAATGGTGAGGATAACATGATAATTTTAAGTAAACGCGAAGGTGGAGAGATGTTACCAAAAGATTCAGTTATGCTGGTGGATGGTAAAGGAACCATAAGTGGAAATATTGACTTACCCGAATTTTATTATCTAATGTTTAAAAATACTCGTACAAATGTTCCTGTATTTGTTGATGCGGGTGATATTATTGTAAATATTGATATGAAC
>JASFZK010000010.1:0-11813 GCA_045267845.1 Bacteroidota bacterium
GATGGTCGTGCACCTCGAGACGGAAGATTTATAGAGAAGTTAGGCACGTATAATCCAATTGCAAACCCAGCAGAAATTGTTTTGAATTTTGACAAAGCACTTGACTGGATTCAAAAAGGCGCACAGCCTACAGACACTGCAAGAACCATATTGTCGGTTAAAGGTGTTATGTATAAACATCATTTATTAAAAGGTGTTAAAAAAGGTGCTTTTACTGAAACAGAAGCTGAAGCCAGATTTCAGAAATGGATTGCTGATAAAGAAGCTAAAATTGCTGCTAACCGTTCAGGTTTAGATGATAAATTCCGTTCGGAGCAAAAAGCAAAATTAGATGCAGAAGTAAAAGTTAATGAAGACAGAGCAGCAGTTCTTGCTAAGAAAAAAGCTGCTGAGATTGATGCTAAAGTAAAAGCCGCTCAAGAAGCTGCCGCTGAGAAAGCTGCAAAAGAAGAAGCTGCTAATCCTAAAGCTGATGTTGCAGATGCTCCTGTTGAAGAGCCTAAAGCTGAAACTAAAGTAGAAGTTAAAGCCGAAGCTAAAGAAGAGCCTAAAGCTGAAACTAAAGTAGAAGTTAAAGCCGAAACTAAAGGAGAGCCTAAAGCTGAAACTAAAGTAGAAGTTAAAACCGAAACTAAAGAAGAACCTAAAGCTGAAACTAAAGTAGAAGTTAAAGCCGAAACTAAAGAAGAACCTAAAGCTGAAACTAAAGTAGAAGTTAAAGCCGAAACTAAAGAAGAACCTAAAGCTGAAACTAAAGAAGAGCCTAAAGCTGAAACTAAAGTAGAGGTTAAAGCCGAAACTAAAGAGGAGCCTAAAGCTGAAACTAAAGTAGAGCCTAAAGCTGAATAGTTTAATAGCTAATAAGCAATAAAAAAGCCCGTTGAGAATATCTCAATGGGCTTTTTTAATGTCTGCTTTTATTCTGATTACATTGGGTTTGCTGAGAAAGTCTGATGTATGTCGGATTTTAGGCGGCAAAGCAAAGATTTATAAGAATACTTCGAGCTGAAGTCAACAACGAAGACGATATGCAACAGACTAACAGTTGGTTCTTGGTTAGAAATGATATTTTAGATTCTTATATTTGTGTTTCTAAGCATACCCTATTTAATTCTTATTTCTGTTCTGCGATTATTTGCTCTTCCAGCCTCGGAAGCATTTGTGTAAATAGGCATTGTTGAACCCATGCCAATAAAAGAAAGGCGTTCAGCATTAACTCCATTATTAATTAAATATTCGCCAACAGATTCTGCACGTTTAATCGAAAGAGATTTATTATACTTTTTATCTCCGATGCTATCGGTGTGCCCGATGATTTCAATTTGTGATAGGGGATTATTATTAAGCATTTCAATTAATCTGTCTAACTCAATAAATGACGAATTCAGCAATTCAAACTTGTTAAATTTGAAATTTATATTATTCATTGTTAGTCGATTACCTGTTGAGAAAGGAGACAACTCAAATTGTTGTTTTACTAAATTTAATCCTACCGAATCCTTTAAGCTAATACTTTTTGAGAAAAATAAATATCCTTTTTTTGAGATGTTAAATGCGTAATTAATTCCTGGGTAAACCACTAGCAAAAATCTGCCATCCACCGAATCTGAAAATGTAGTATTTATTATTTGTGATGTATTGAGGTTTGCTATTTGTATTTCTGCTTTAAGAGGTTTACCTGTTTTTTTATCCACAACAGTACCTTCAACATACATTGTTTTTTGAGGTAGTATTTTGTTATAATTCTTAAAAGTATAAATATCCATATTACCCTCTCCCCCGCCACGATCACTCGAAATCCAACTATTAATACCATCAATACTCATGAAAATATTTATATCATTTGACTGTGAATTAGTAGGATAACCAATGTTTTTCGCCTTCGACCAAATATTAAGTTCATTTTGCCTCGAAATAAATATATCGTAGCCTCCAAGCCCCGGATGACCAGTTGAAGCAAAAAACAATGTCCTACCATCAGCATGTAGAAAAGGAGACATTTCATCTTTGGGAGTATTTATGCTATCACCCAGATTAATAGGTGGACTCCATGAACCATTCATTAATTTTATAGACATCCAAATATCTGATCCACCCTTCCCTCCTACTCGTTTTGAAGCAAAGTAAAGTTTTTTATTATCTGATGAAATAATTGGTTGTGATTCCCATCTACTAGTATTTATGTAGCTTCCCAAATTTTCAGGTTCAATCCACTCATCCCCTATACTATGTGATACATATAAATCACAACCACCTTGCCCCATTGGCCAGTAGCATCCGGTAAAATACATACTTTGACCATCAGTACTGAGATTTAGACTTCCCATATCTAAGTCATTTTGCCATGCTAAATTAACCGGCAAAGGCATATCCCAAGTAGTATCATTAGAAATAGAATAAAGTAACTTTTCTTTATACACCGACTTACCAGCTGTTGTACTTTCCAATTGTGTCCTTCTGGTTAGCATCATATAATTACTGCTTGTGTTCACATAATTAATATACTCATCATTTATGGTATTAATTGGAGGTCCTATGTTATGCATTATTACAGGTACTGGATTTTCAACTAACTTTAAAGCTGTACTAGCGAATACCAATCTGGTATATGATAGCATGAGTAACTCCTTAGATACGTTTGGAATACTAGATAAGAGCATGAAATTATCCACTGCTCTTTGATAATGAGCAAGCTCATAATTTAAATTACCAATAAAATAATATGCTCCTGGAAAAAATAATGAATCAATTTTAGTAGCAGATACATAGGCGTTTAATGCTTTTGTCTTAGAATTTACTTCAGCA
Organism: Bacteroidota bacterium; assembly: GCA_045267845.1. Classification (GTDB taxonomy): domain Bacteria; phylum Bacteroidota; class Bacteroidia; order Bacteroidales; family F082. The sequence continues at coordinate 2,806 of JASFZK010000010.1, forward strand.
TATGAGTCTCCCAATAATAGCCATGCTTCAATAAATAAGCCATCATTTTTTATACTTTTTTCGAGTAACTCAATTGCCTTCAAATACTCATCATATTGATAATACGATACAGCTTCATTATAGTATTTAATTGCTTTTTTGCTATCCGAGGTTAACTTATGATTTTGTGCCTTTAGTGTTACAGTTGGAGTAATTATCAAGGTAAGAATAGTTCCTAGCAAAATAACACCAAATAGCGACCACTTAGGCAATGATTTTACAGAGTTATTAATTAGGAATATTTTCATTTCCCTAGTTCTCTATAAGCGAACAAAATAATATTTAAATCCTTAAGGAGGTTGTAATCGCGTGCATACAGCAAATTTAGCTGTAATATGGTTTCATCATCGTGATTAATAAACTTGGTTGCATCCATAGGATTAAGAATACCATCACGTATTCGGGGTAGCTTATGTAATTGTTGCTCATAAGGATAATATCCAACCCAACTTTTAGTGCCCCATAATACTTTAAAGATATTTTTGATAAAATCAAACGGCTTTTTTTGCATGAAAATCAAAATAGGAATAAAAATAATGAAAAGAAGACTCAAGAAAATATCTAATAGTCTCTTATTTCTTCTGTTTGCAATTCTATCAACTGCATTAATATCAACAGTATACAAGTCGCCCCGTGTGTGGATCGAATTACTTCCAATAATTGACAAGCTATCTTCAGGAGCAATCTTGTAATCTACTTGCGTCGTTTGCCATTCAGTCATTTTATCAATTATGAGCTGATGTGTTATACTCTTTGAGCAAAAAACAACTTCATCAATATTGTAAATCCTAATAATATCAACTACTTGAGTAATACTTCCTATAAATGTTTTGTCACCATTAAGATTTTCATCACTACTTACAAGACTCACAAAATCAGGTTTTACATACGATTTTTCTAACAATCGAGCAACTCTGCTTGCTTCATCTGCTTCGCCAATCACAATAAACCGTTTATTTATGCTATCACCAATTTGAATTCCGAAAAGTTTAAATTTATGTAATACATACCTTAACAGTGTGAATATCAACAATCCCCATACGGTACCCAACAATATTAGTGCACGAGAAAATCGGAAACGTTCGGGAAGTAATGCGTATAATACCAAAATAAAAATTGTACCAGCAAGCAAACCAACTATTGATTTTTTAATTCTAACCGGTCTGTCGTATCCCCCTGCAAAATAAACTGATATAAGCCATATAATAACATAAGATGGTATAACATAATAAATTAATGCGGTGGGATAGCTACCTCCTTCGGTGTAAACTTGCGTCCTACCCCAAAATTCTTTAATAAAAAACAAACCTGAAAATAAAGCAACTCCATCCAGTAAAGGCAGTAAGAGTTTTTCCCAAAGTTGCGTTAATAATGCAATAAAAGCTCTAAAATAGATGGCAATATTAATTAATGTTGTAAAGAGTCTGGCATTTTTTTGAGTAAAGTGTTTTTTAGCAAAAATTACCATGGCATTATAAAAAACAAGCACATAATTAACACTTGTTTTTTTTGTGCTTTCGCCTTTATAGTGGATAATTCGCGTTTCTGGGAAATAATAATTTGAATATCCTCCTTTAATAATTCGGTAACTCAAGTCAATATCCTCACCGTACATAAAGAATTCCTCATCAAGCATTCCAACTTTATCCAGTGCTTTCTTACGGATTAGCATAAACGCACCTGGTAGTATTTCAATTTTGTGCGTTTTATTGTTATCCAGATGCCCCAAATGATATCGTGCAAAACGTTTGCTACGTGGGAAAAGGGCACTAAAACCAAACATTTTATAAAATGCTGTGGATGGTGTTGGTAAACCTCGTTTTGATTCAGGTAAAAAATTTCCTGAGCCGTCGACCATCTTAACTCCCAATGCACCTGCATCAGGATGCGCATCCATAAACGTAATTATTTTTTCAAAAGTATTGTGCTCAACAACTGTATCTGGATTAAGTAGTAATACATATTCACCTTTAGATAACTTTATGCCTTGGTTGTTAGCAGTTGAGAAACCTACGTTTTTTTTATTTGCAATGAGCTTAACATCAGGATATTTTTCCTTAACCATATCATTGGAGCCATCGATGGAATCATTATCAACAACAAACACTTCTCCATCAATGCCTTCCATAGCCTTTTTTACCGAGCTAAGGCATTGATCTAGAAAATACTCAACATTGTAATTGACAATGATTACTGATAGCTTCATATGATACTGTTACATATTTAGTGCAAATATACGGAGACTGAATTAAACATACGCTTTTGCTGAGTGCGAAATAGATTATTAGCCATTTTTTTTCAGACTCATGCAACCATTTAACAAAAAAAAAGACCTAATATTGTATATGAAGTATAAATACTAAGTACAATTAGTCATCGCGCTGTATATACAAAAGAAGCTGAGGAGTTTAATCTTGTTGAACGCTGCTTAGATAATGATCGTAAAGCTCAAAAGGAACTTTACCATAAGTATTGTAATGCAATGTATTCATCTGCCTATAGAATCCTTAAGGATAGAGATTTAGCAAGTGATGCTTTGCAGGAAGCATTTATACATGTTTTTAAAATACTTGGTCAGTTTCAATTTAGATCTACTCTTGGTTCGTGGATAAAAACAATTGTGATACATGCTTCATTAAAAATACTAAAAAAACAACGGGCTATAACTATTGTTGATTTAAGTGATAATATTAAACATGTGACATGGAATGATCCAATGAGCGGTGAGCATCTCGAAAAAGCTATTTTGGCACTTCCGGCCGGTTATAGGGCAATTTTTTTACTAATAGAAGTTGAAGGGTATAAACATCGGGAGGCTGCAGAAATGCTAAACATTAGTGAAGGAACTTCAAAATCACAGTTATTTCACGCAAAAAAATATTTAAGGAATCTAATCAGTAGTAACGATAACTAATGAACGAACATAACCAACATATATTGATAGATGCCATTAGTAAACTTCCTGAGCATAAAGCTCCTGAGGGAATCTGGGATAATATTGAGTTTGCGATGTTGGGTATTAATTCAAAAATATTACCTATCCATAAGCCAGTTGCATCAACTTGGGTGGAAATAGAAAGTGAACTTGCACAGAAAAGTATTTTTAACAAAAATATGTATAGAATTCTTACCATTTCATTTTTGTTATTAATACTGGGAGGAATATTTTTTACATATTTCAAGGGCAATTACAATAGCAAGCCTGCTCCTAATTCAAATTCATCCATAGGCATTATAGATTCAAAACCAAAGGCTAATGAAAAACAAGAAAACTCAATAAATGAGGCTACCAACAGTGCGGAAAATCATATGGATAGTGAAGTTAGTATACCGCTAACCAAAACTAAACCCAAAAGTGATAATATTGAGGCTACAAAAAAAGGGTCTACTACAAATGGTACTATGATATCACGTGAAATGATTATAATTACTAAATTGGTTTCTTCTCAATCCAATTTAATTCGAAGTGAAGGTACGGACAAATTTATGTATTCTATAATGTCAAATTCCAAAGCATTATCAAATAGTAGTGATGCAATTGATAATGATCCATTTCAAGATTGCAACTTTCAACGCCCCGAACAAAATTTCTATATTGGGGTTGGTGCCGAGTACCAGTATTTCTTAAATGAGGTTGAACCAGAAAATGCTAAAATTAACTACTGGTTTGCAACCGACTTAAGAGTAGAGTATAAGCGAAATAGGTTTTTTATTGAAACTGGTATTGGTATTTCCTTCTCAAAGGATAATATCGATTATACATATGATTACATTACTAATGAATTAGTTAGCACATATGAATATGTTGACTCGGTTCACTACGATCCGGCTACAGGTACTACTGAATATTTTACAACAACTGTAAATGTTTATGATTCAATTCCCTATTCCACACAATCGTCGTATGATGTAACCTATAATTACATTCAAATTCCATTAAACTTTGGTTTTGATGTTTTAAAGACAGATAAGTTTACCATAGACATAAGTGTTGGCATGACATATTACAAGGAGTTATCCATAAAAAAAGCATTTCCTAGCCTGTCTCTTGAAAATTCAAGAATAACATCAATTAATATTAGCAATGCCACTCGAAATAATCAACTTTACAGAATTAATGGTGGCTTAGGGTTTAATTGGGACATAAATAGAAAGATTAGACTTGCAATAAATACTTCTGTTAATTACTTTTTAGAGCCTATCTATAAAAATATGGAAACTAAAAATAACCCAATAAGTGTAGGAATGAGAGGTGGTTTATATTACAAATTATAGACTCATACAACCAAAGGGATGGTAAAATGCCCTTTATTAAACAACAATAATACTTTCAGAATGAAAAAATATATAATACTATTCACAATACTAGTTGGTATATTCAATTTAGGATATACACAATGTATACCTCCAACTAATCTTAATGCGAATGTTAGTGGCCTGGATGTTAGTCTACACTGGAATGCACCAATAGGTAATGGCTTATTTTCCATTAACGAGGTAAAACGAGATGCTATTAACACTGCTAATGAATCTTCGCCCACATATAGCAAAATTAGCAACTATAATATTTTAAGAGACTATCTGGATCTTCAGTTTTCTTTTCCTGTTTCAGACGATGTTGGCCAAGCTGGAGTTGAATCCGATGGTTCTTATATTTATACATCAATTTGGAGCAACAATTATTTTGTAAAATATGATTTTGATGGCAATGTCGTTGATACATTTAGTATTAATGGAGTATCGGAGGTCCGCGACATGGCATTTTGTGAAGTAGACAGTTATATGTATGGAGCTTCACCTACCAATTCAATGGTATATATTATGGATTTTAGTAATGGCACTTTGGTTGATTACATATATATTAGTGATGCAAGAGCAATTGCTTATGATGTTGATTTAGATGTGTTTTATGCTAATAACTGGGGGACTGATGTGCAAGTTATTGATAGGCAATCTGGAAATATATTAGATGCTATTCCGTTATCAGGAGCTTATGGTTCATACTATGGGTTTGCATATGATAATTGGTCTGTTGGTGGTCCATTTCTTTGGGGTTTTAGCCAAGATGGAAGTGGTTCTGATATTGTACAACTTAATTTGCCCAACATGACCGAAACGGGTGTTGTAATCGATGTAACCCAAGTAACCGGAATAGATGGGATTGCAGGTGGTTTATTTACACAGCCAGATATTATTGAGGGTACTATTACTTTGGGAGGTTTAATGCAAAATGAAATTATTTTTGGACTTGAATTAGTGGATGAAGCAGGTCCTACTTATATACTTGCAGGGTATAATGTTTATAGAGATGGAGTTCAGATTAACTCTACGCTTATTACAGATAGCTCTTATATTGATTTGAGCTTAAACCCAGGGATGTATGAATACAAAGTTACTGCTGTTTATACTGATGAGTTTGGAAGTTTTTTGTGTGAATCGGATACTACAGCACCCATATCAATTACCATAGAAGATTTTTTATTGCTGGGTGGTAATATTTTTGCTGGTACTGCTAAACTAGATTTTGGAGAGGCTAGTACATATAAATATGAGGATTTAACAGTACAATACCAAACTACCGTAGATATTGACGAAATTGGTTATTATTTTTTCTATCCATTGGTAGCAGGCAATTATTATGTAAAAATTGACGCAGTAGAAAATTCGACTAGTTACAACGATTTTATTCCAACATATTATGGCAATGTTTATCATTGGGAAAATTCGCAACCAGTTAATTTACAGTCTAATATATACAATGCTGATATAGAAATGATTCCATTAGCAGCATCAAATATTGGAGCTGGTCGTATTTCTGGTAATGTTTATTTTGAGGATACTGATGTTAGTTCAACGCCTGCTAATGATATTCAGTTTTTATTGTTAAATGCCAATGAAGAATGTATAGCATTTAATCATTCTAATAATCAAGGATACTTTAGTTTTACTCAACTTGAGAATGGTACATACAAAATACTTTGTGAGATATTTGGAAAAAAAATGGACCCTATGACTTTTGTTATCAATAACTCAAATCAATATATTGATAATATCATCTTTTATATTAGCAATGATGAAATTGTATTGGGAATTGATGATGACCTCCCTGAGAACATTAGCTCATTGAGTAATGTATTTCCAAGTCCTGCAAAAAATGTAGTTAAGTTTTATATTGAAACCAAAGAACCTACAAGCTTGTCTACAATTATTATTAACTATATGGGGCAAAATGTACTTAGTAGTACAGTAGTAACTAAAAATGAAAAACAGTTGATTGAGTTTGATATTAGTAATTTGGTTTCTGGATATTATCAACTACTAATTTGGGACTCAAATTCAGTAGCTACCCGAAAATTTATTAAAATACAATAAGTACAGAGCTGAATACTAGGGCTGTAATTATGCTATTCTAATAACTCTTTTATCTTGTTTTTCATTAAATCGAATTCTTCTCTGTTAAAGAGTCGTGTTAAATAAGCTATTTTGCCATCTTTCCCAATTACAACATTCCTTGTTACTCCGCTACCTTTATGGGAGAACTTTAAAAATATTTCTCCTCCGGGGTCAATCGCCATGGGGTAAGTAGTTTTCATTTGCTTTTTAAATGCAATAACCTTATCAATGGATTCGTCGTAATCTACACCAATCAATATAAAGTCATCATCCTTGTGCTTTTGCCATACTTCTTCTTCCAGAAATGGCATTTCTTTACGGCATACTGAGCACCAACTTGCTGTAAATTGCAATACTATTACTTTTCCTATATGGTTATCAAGACTCATTTCTGAGCCATCAGATAAAATGAAATTTATATTCTCAACTTTATCTCCAACTTTTGCATGATATCCTCTATCACCCTTAACTTCAGCCTGCTCCTCACACGAAATCAACATTGTAATTAGCAAAATTGTAGATAATACTTTAATCTTCATAAGTTATGAATGAAATTTAATGTTTGCTTGTGAATTGATAATATTAACTACTGTTAATTACCATCTATATTCAATTTACTATTATCACGATAGCCACTAACATCTGTATACCAATCCTTGTACAATCCACCTCCTGACTGTGCCCAACTATTAAACTTAAGGTATCCGTGATTAATAGGTATGGTCTCTTTAGGATATTTAAACTCTTGGCTAATTTGCATAGCCCATGGCAAATTATTTGATGTTTTATAATATCTTCCCACAGCGCTATCACTTGTGTCATCCTGGGTACCAAAATAAGAATAATCGGCTAAGCTCGTCGGTGGGTAGTTGGCCAAATGAATTTCCATACCCCTATTCTGGTCAACAAACAAAAACGGATTAAATGGTGGTGTTCCTACCACATCGGAAGCTACTGGATTTAAGAAATTTATTACAATTTTAAGTTCCTGATAAGCATTTGCATTTACATCATCACAAACAATAACAACAGGTTTTGCCTGATTTGCCTCTAAGCCATTTCCACCAATATTTACAATACCAGCAGTTATGTTATATCCGGTAACCGATTCGATAAGGTTAGCACTAAAGGGTAGCTCAAAACCAAATCCATTTATATATGATGCTCCAATATGCTTAATAGTGTAGTTACAATGTAATTCAACCACCTCATCACTTGAGTTTAGAATTGTAATAAACTGATAATTAACTACTAAATCATTAAAATCATAGTCACCTTGTTCTGGCCAATTATCTTCAAAAGATAATGTTCCCACATCATAAATACTAGGTGAGTATGTGCTATAGGCCTTATTTGCATCTAGAGGAAACTCATCATAGAAATCAATAATACCATCACCATCTGTATCAGTTTGAGGTATGCCTGATGAAACAACGGGTATGCTTGTTAAATCGCTAATCTTAATATCGTACTCACCAAATCTATATTCCCAACCTCCAGTTATGTGATTCATAAGCACTAATTTTGCATCCGAATCATCGGTAGCAAGCCAAAAATCATTGTTGGAATCAATTGCCAATGAAGTTGGTTTGAATGGCAAGTTTGACGAACTAATCCTAACAGCAGAAGTTTCTTCCTGATTAAATATTATCTTATATAAACCAGATTTTGAGCACATAAACAGATCTCCATTGTCATCATATTTTAAATCACCTTCTTTTTTATCGTGTAGACCTTTAATTTTTTTGGAAGTTAGCACCTTAGCATTTGTTGGATCAATGGAATAAAGTTTATCTCTATTTGAGAAATATAATAAGCCATCATCCTCGTTATAATCTAAACGGTCGCCACTCATTCTTACATTGCCAACAGTTGTAAAAGTTTCACTATCAATATCATATTTATATAGCCTTTTATTTGTGCCAATTGTGTATAATACCCTGTTTATCTTGTCGATAGCACATGTGTAACTGTTACTAACTAAATCAGCAATAACAACAAGCTCACCAGTTAAGGGATTAATTGTAAAAAGATCACCACTTCTATTTACACCATATAGCATGTCGTCTGGATCGTCAAATAAGGATTTACTACTTCCTCCAAAAGATGCTTTATTACCAGATATTTGAAGAATTTCTGAAGAAAAAACACCATTTACGTTTTTAACAACATATAGCTCATCAATATAACTTGGAATGTTTGCCAATAATGTAAATATCCCATTTGTTGAAACTTTTGTAGCAATAAGACTATTTGCTGGATCGGGAGTATTAACGTACTCTGTAACCTCATCGCCATTATCATTTAAATAAATTACAGTATCAACTCTAGTTTGTGTACTGTGTAGATATATTTTATACCGTGCTGTATCGTCAACTTTTAAATTATCATTAAAATTTATGGTTACACCTTGTGAAGTTTCAAAATCAAAATTTTCAGGGATATTCAAATCATCCATAGATTTATCATCCTCAGGAGTTATGCGATGCTTGTATTTATTACAACTTGAAATTATAAGTAACACTATAATAAGTGAAATTGAACTAATGATTAGTTTATTTAGATTATACTTCATG
>JASFZK010000011.1:0-78705 GCA_045267845.1 Bacteroidota bacterium
GGGCTGCAAAAGTAAAAATAATTATTAAACCACCAAGGCATTATAAAGTATTTCTACTGTGTGTAGTGCATTTCTTTTTGTACCATCTTTTATTTGATGTCGACATGAGGTACCCGGTGCTGCAATAAGTGTTTCTTCTTCGCTATTCCTAACCACTGGAAATAACACCAACTCACCAACTTTCATCGACATTTCGTAATGTTCTTTCTCAAAACCAAACGACCCCGCCATACCACAACATCCCGAAGGAATCTCCTCTGCTGTGTAATTACTCGGAAAATTTAATACATACATTGACGACGAAGTACCAGACAAAGCTTTCTGATGACAATGCCCATGAAATTTAATTCGCTCACTATTGTTTGTAAACTGTTCCTTTGTTATTTTGCCATTCTTCATCTCTTTCTCCAAAAACTCATCAATTAGAAATGAATTGCCAGCAAGCTTATTTGCATCAACAATAAGTTCTTTGTCAGCTAGCTCTGTATATTCATCTCTAAAGGTAAGTATGGCCGATGGCTCAATGCCCACAAGAGGCGTTTGTTCAGTTATTACATCTTTAAGCAATGCAATATTTTTATTTGCAATTTTTTTAGCATTTTTAACTAACCCTTTTGATAAATAGGTACGTGCACTTTCAACATGAGTTGGTATTACTACCTCATATCCAAGCTTTGATAGTAGAAGGATTGCTTTAATCCCAACGTCAGTGTCGTTGTATCTTGTAAATTCATCGTTAAACAAATAAACTTTACCATTGGGATAAGAATCTTTTGTTAGATTTTTTTTCTCAACATAAAACCACTTATCCAATGTTACTTTGCTTAGCTTGGGGAATTTTCGCTTTGTGCTAAATCCAATAATGTTGGCAGTTAATTTCGAAATTACTGAATTTTGGTTTACAAAATTGTACAGCCAAGGGAAATAGCTGCCAAGTTTATTAATCTTAGAAATATTTGCAATAAGTAATGTCCGTAACGAGATGCGGTGTTCCGAATAATAATGCTGTAGAAATTCTGCCTTTAGCTTTGTAATATCCACACTCGATGGGCATTCTGACTTACACGCTTTGCACGATAAACATAGGTCCATTACATCATATATCTCCTTATGATCAAATGGGTTGTCCTTGTCTGAATTAGTTAAAAACTCCCTTAGGATATTTGCCCTTGCTCTTGTTGATTGATTCTCGTTACGACTAACCATGTAACTGGGGCACATGGTTCCTCCAATAACTTCTGTTTTACGGCAGGCTCCTGTACCGTTACATTTTTCAGTGGCGCGTAGTATGCCTTGGTCCAACGAGAAATCAAAAACAGTTTCAATTTCTCTTGTTTTTTGTCCAGGTTTGTAGCGCAAAAATGTATTCATCTTTGGCGTATCAACAATTTTGCCTGGATTAAAAATATTATCTGGATCCCATGATTTTTTAATCCGTTTAAACAAACTGTAGTTACGTTCGCCAACCATTATGTGAATAAATTCACCCCTTAACCTACCATCGCCATGCTCACCACTTAGCGAACCTCCATATTTTTTAACAAGTTTTGCAGTCTCTTCTGCCAAAGTATGAAAAAGCTCAATATCCTTTGGGTCTTTTAAATTTAGTATGGGGCGTAAGTGTAATTCGCCTGTAGCAATATGTGCGTAATAAACACATTGATTGTTGTACTTACTCAGTATTTTATCAAAATCATCAATGTAGTCGGGAAGTAATTCTGGACTAATGGCAGTATCTTCAATTACAGCAACTGGCTTTGCATCCCCAGGCATATTGTTAAGTATACCCAACCCAGCTTTGCGTAGCTCCCACACTTTATTTATACCCTGCCCCTTAACCAAAGGAAAATGATACCCATATCCGGCTTGAGTCATTTCCTCTTCCATCTTTGCAGCCTTTTCCAGTATCATAGCAGAATCTTCTTCAGCGAATTCCACAATCAATATTGCACCAGGATCACCTTCAATAAAAAATCTGTTTTTATCCTGACTAATATTCTTTTTTGTAAGGTCGAGTATGGTTTTGTCCATCAGCTCAACTGCCACCGGATTATTATTTAAAGCTATCAAATTTGCTTTTAGCGCATCTTTAATGGAGTTTAAATGAACACAAACCAGAGCTTTGTGGGGAGGAGGGAGTGGACATAAATTTAGCTTAATGGCAGTAGTGAATGCCAAAGTGCCTTCCGATCCAGCCAAGAGACTACAAAAGTTAAATTGATTACCCCCCTTGTCGTATGGCCGCATCTTTAAAAGTAAATCCAGTGCATAACCAGTATTCCTTCTCCTCAGCCTGCTATCGGGGAATTCTTTTTTTATTCCTATCCTATTTTCATCATCTAATAGAATATCATTAATATTTTGATAAACGCTGTTTTCAAGCGAGTTGCCTGTTAGCTTGCTCTCAAACTCATCATTCGAAAGTGATTTAAATACAACTTCACTACTATCGCTCAGTATTGCCTCAACCTCAAGTGTATGGTCTCGTGTGCTTCCGTAAATCAATGAGTGTGAGCCACATGCATTATTGCCTACCATTCCGCCTATCATACATCGGTTTGATGTTGAAGTTTCAGGTCCAAAAAATAGATTATGATTTTTAAGGTGCAAATTAAGCTCATCAAGTATAACTCCAGGTTCAACTTTTACCCAATTATCTTTCTCATTAATCTCCAATATGCGAGTCATATATTTCGAAACATCAGCAATAATCCCACTTCCAACTACCTGGCCAGCAAGTGATGTGCCTGCAGTTCGTGGTATAATCGAAGTATTATTTGCTTTTGCAAAATCAATCAGAGCCTTTATATCCAACTTCGTTTTCGGGTAAGCAACCGCAATTGGCACTTCGCGATAAGCCGAAGCATCGGTGGCATACATCAGTCGGGTAGGTTCATCAATAAAAATCTCGCCAGAAAAAATCTTCTCCAGCGATCTCAATTTGTCATTTATATAGTTCATCGCATTTTAACAGAAAGGGCAAATATAGTTTGTAATTACGTATCTGGAGTTAATTTTTTTTATTATGGCGGTTACCGCGCTTTACGGTTTTAGTTGTTTCATGCCAACTGTATTTTTGTAAGTAGTGCGTGTGCTTCCTCTGTCATCATCCGCCAACTAACAAAAATATCGTTGCCATTTCAACAAGCTAACCCTGCAATCCCGCCGCAAGTGCACAACTCCAAATCGAGTGTGCCCTAAGAAATATTTTTTAATGGCTGTCAATTGGCTATAAAGCGTCAATTTGTTACTTTTGCATTAAATAAAAATTTCCGAATGGCTCTAAAATCAAATAAATTAAAAGTTAAGCCGCCTCCTGAAAAAGTTGATATACCAAACTCAACTTCAAAACAGAAGACAAAAAAAACTAAATCAAGAAAAATGAGGTCATCTAAATCAGGTACTTCTAGTTCTATTTTTTCTGATATTCGATTTCAACGGAGCATTGGCTTTTTATTTCTGATAATAGGAATATATCTGTTTCTGGCAATTACTACTTTTTTTGTTAATTGGTTTACAGCCGATACCGGTAATGCAATCAGTGCATCAGCTGAACAGTTTAAAGATCATACCGAAACAGTTACTAACTGGACTGGTTGGCTTGGCTCGTTTATTGCAAAACATTTAATTTATAACGGTATCGGCATTGGATCATATTTTATTTCACTTATTTTTGTATCTATCGGACTTAAAATGCTGATTAACGTTAAGATGTTTGGCTTATGGCGTTGGTTTGAATTACTTATTATCTCATTTTTGTGGTTACCCATAACATCAAATTTGATATTCTCAAGTCATCCCGAAAATTTATTTGGAGGTATAGCTGGTCATCAATTAAATATTTGGCTATTGGCATATTTGGGTAAGGCAGGCCTAATACTACTTATCATTTTTATTCCTGTAATTTTCTCACTAATTGATTTTAAATTTCAGTATAAATTTAACTGGTTTGGTAGCTCTGATTCAAAATCAAATAACGATTCACATAAAACCGTTGAAACAAATAATACATCAAAAGATGAACTTTATAATACTGTTGAATTTTCGGTTGATGATAATGACAATGATGGTTTCGAACTTGTTAAGCCCGATAGCGGAAGTGGTAATAACTTTAAAATAGAAGAAGAAAAAGCAGTTGAACAAGATCGTAAGAAAAATGAAAAGGAAGTACTTAAAGACGAAACCGATGATGACATTGAGCTTACAGTGGAGGTACCTAAAAATGAGAAATTAAAAACGAAAGAACCTAAGCCGGGTGAGCATTTTGGCATTGATACTGAATTCGACCCAACCTTGGACTTGGCCGATTATAAGTTGCCACCATTCGATTTGTTGGTTGATTACGATGTAGATAATGTACTTGTTAGCAAAGAAGAACTGGAAATAAACAAAAATAGAATTGTTGAAACATTAAACCATTATTCTATTTCAATTATAAAAATTAAGGCAACCATCGGACCAACTGTAACCCTATATGAAGTTGTTCCGGCACCAGGTATTCGCATTGCAAAAATTAAAAACCTGGAAGATGATATTGCCCTTAGCCTTTCTGCAATTGGTATTCGAATAATTGCCCCAATCCCGGGCAAGGGTACTGTGGGTATTGAGGTTCCCAACCAAAACCCGAATATTGTTTCCATGAAGTCAATTATAATTTCCGAAAATTTTAGGAATAATAATTATGATTTACCATTTGGGATTGGAAAAACAATTGCAAACGAAAGTTATGTTGCCGATTTAGCCAAAATGCCCCACTTATTAATGGCAGGGGCCACGGGTCAAGGTAAGTCAGTAGGTCTAAATGCAATTATAGCTTCATTGCTTTATACCAAACATCCGGCTGAGCTTAAGTTTATTCTCATCGATCCTAAAAAAGTAGAACTCAATTTGTATTCTCGTATCGAACGTCATTATTTAGCAAAACTACCCGACTCTGAGGAGGCAATAATTACTGATACACGTAAAGTTGTTCGTACATTAAATTCGTTAAGTATTGAAATGGATAATCGTTATGAGCTACTTAAAGATGCACAAGTGCGTAATATTAAAGAGTACAATAAGAAATTTATTTCTCGCAAGTTAAACCCTATACATGGCCATAGGTATTTGCCATATCTTGTTTTGGTTATTGATGAATTTGCCGATCTTATCATGACAGCAGGTAAGGAAGTAGAAACTCCAATTACACGTTTGGCACAGTTGGCAAGAGCAATTGGAATACATCTGATAATCGCAACCCAACGTCCTTCTGTAAATATAATAACGGGTACAATTAAGGCTAATTTCCCAGCACGAATAGCATTTAGAGTTATTTCAAAAATTGACTCGCGTACAATACTCGATGCTGGTGGTGCTGATCAATTGGTTGGTAGGGGAGATATGCTTTTTTCTACTGGTAGTGATCTCATCAGACTTCAATGTGCTTTTATTGATACACCTGAAATTGAAAAAATTACCGCTTATATTGGTGCCCAACGTGCTTATCCTGATGCTTTACATTTACCAGAATTTAAGGATGAAGAAGCAGAAAAATCGCCTGACTACAATCCAAATGACAGAGATGAACTGTTTGAAGATGCTGCATTAATTATAGTGCAAACTCAGCAAGGGTCAACATCATTATTACAACGTAAACTTAAGCTGGGATATAACCGAGCAGGAAGAATTATTGACCAATTGGAGGCAGCTGGTATAGTTGGCTCTTTTGAAGGTAGTAAAGCTCGTGAGGTAAAAGTTGGCAGCGAAATGGCTTTGGAACAGTTTTTGAAAGACCTTAATTCCGGGGATAGTGGATTTAAAAATTAATTCGTAGAATTTAATTCATTATTCTTTAGTCACCTTAATAACTAATTATTTTTGCATATCATTTATTAAAACATGAACATGAAAAATTTATTAATAATATTTACAATATTTTCTACTATTTCTTTAATGGCTCAAAGCGATAAGGAAGCTGAAAAGTTACTCGAAGATGTTATAAGCAAAACATCATCCTATAAAAATTTTAAAGCCGATTTATCTTATACAATGTTAAATGTTGAAATGGGTATTGATGAAAAAAAATCAGGAGTGATTTACGTTCAGGGTGATAGCTACCGTATTGAAATGGAAGGTCAGGTAATAATCTCAGATGGAAAAACAATATGGACTTACTTGGCAGATTCTGAGGAAGTAATGGTAAGTGATGTTGATGATAGTGATGAAAGCATATCACCAACGCAAATTCTAACAAAATACAATGATAGCTACAAAGCTAAATTTGGTACTGATAAGAAATATAAAAACTCCAATCTTAAGGAAATTTGTTTGATACCCATCGATAAGAATAATTTTGAGAAAATGAGTGTGATAGTAAATGTAAACAAATTAAGCCTCGAAAACTTTTCAGTTTATGATGCCAATGGTAATGTTTTTACTTATCACATTATTAACCTTCAATCCGATTTAGATCTTCCAGAAGGAACATTTAATTTTGATTATGCTAAATACCCTGATGTTGAGGTTATTGATATGAGGTAAATAGAATAATCGTATACAAATTCCCATTTTAGAGCCACTATTTATTACCTTTGCTGTGCTTGTATGATACCCCCGCAAAAATTAATGTAATCCAACCTGCCATAAGTAATAATCCACCAATTGGTGTTAATATTCCCAGCGATCCTACTCCAAATCCTGTTAGTTCTTTTAAGGATATGATAAATAATGATCCTGAAAAAAGTACAATGCCAATTGTAAAAAAGTAATAAATCGTGTTTAGATATGAGCGCGAAAGATATCTATTCAAAAAAGAAAGACCTAATAAAGCAAGTGCATGAAACATAAGGTATTCATTTGCAGTACTGTAAGTGCTCATGTACTTTTCCGAAATATTACCACTAAGAATATGTGTGCCAAATGCACCTAGTATTACACTTAGTGCACCCATAATCCCTACTGTTACTAAAAATCGTTTTGTCATGATGAGTTATTTGTTTGTTTTTAAGCTTTGCTAAAATACTAAATTTAAAAATACCTATCTTTGAAATTTATTTTAATTATGATCTTTTTGAAAAATTTTGTTCTATGAATATATCAGTCGACATTAGTTATTACCCCTTAAAAGATGAATTTATTCCACCCATCAAAAACTTTATCCAAAGATTGAATGAGTATGATAATATTACAGCTAATACCAATGGAATGAGCACACAGGTATTTGGTGATTATTTTGATGTAATGGAGATTCTTACAAGGGAAATTCACAATTCATTTGAATTACCACATTCAGTTTTCGTACTTAAAATAATTAACGCCGATTTGCAGATACACGGCAATAGTAACAAATGAGCGATTTTATAAATTTCTTTTTTGAGCCATACCAAACAGCTTCATTTGTAAATATTCTCTTGGAATTTTTAGCAGCACTTTTTGGTATTATTAGTGTTTTTTATGCCCGTAAAGAAAATATTCTAGTTTTCCCAACTGGTATAATTAGCACTGCTATTTATGTTTATTTACTTTCGCAGTGGGCATTGTATGGTGATTTAATCATTAATATTTACTATACATTAATGAGTATTTACGGATGGCATATGTGGGCTAAAGTTATTGATAATGAGGATAATCATATATCTATAAGTAGAACTAACAAGAGTGATAAACTAAAAGCATTAGGGATATTTATTTTCACGTCCGTTTTTGTAATTGTAGTTTATCGGTATAACAATGTTATGCCAAATAATCTGGGTCTTGCCGATAGTATATCGTATGCATGGCAAAACCTTAGCTCTGGAAGCTTAGTTGATTTTAGAACTGCTACACCTTTCCTAGATACTTTTACAACGGGTATTTTCTTTGCTGCCATGTGGCTAATGGCAAATAAAAAACTAGAAAGTTGGACTTTGTGGATTGTTGGAAATGTAGTATCAATTCCATTATATTTTGTTAAGGGTTTTGGTTTTACCGGAGTTCAGTATTTTGTGTTTTTAATACTAGCTATATTTGGATATATCGAATGGCGTAAACAAATTAATAAATAGGATATTGTGCTAAAACGAGTTGCAATAATTGGTCCTGAATCCACTGGTAAAAGCTGGCTTGCACAAAAGTTAGCTGCCCATTATAATACAAAAGTGACTGATGAGTATTCGCGTATTTATTTTAAAAATAGGGAATATAACTACACTGTAGATAACTTGGCTGAAATTGCCAAAGGTCAATTGAAATATGAAAATGATATTGCAAACTCATGTACTGATCTCATTTTTTGTGATACTGAATTCATAGTTATGAAGATATGGTCGCAAGTAGTTTTTAACTTTGTGCCGGATTGGATCGAAAACCAGATTGTGAATCATACTTATAACCTTTACTTACTTTGTAATCTCGATGTTGATTGGGAGCCTGATGCTTTGCGGAATAATTCACATAATCGACAATATATTTATAATTTGTTTGTTAAAGAGTTAGGGCAAAATAATTTTAATTACAGAGTAGTAAAAGATATTGATGATAACCGATTGGAAAATGCAATTAAATTTGTGGATGAATTAATGAACAATGAATTATCTCTAGGAATGTGAGTGGTAATATAGTAGGTAATAATTAAGATAATAGTGGCAAAAATAATCAGAAATAGAATTAAAGTTTTGCATTTGGCTCGTTGGTATCCTAACAAGTACGATCCCATGCCTGGATTATTTATTCAGCGCCATGCAGAAGCTGCAAATAATTGTTGTGATTCTGGTGTTGTTTATACACATCAAGTTGATGACTTGTCTGCCATTAAGAGTATATATGATATTGATTATAAGGTTGTGAATGGTGTTCCAACTGCCAAAGTATATTATCAATCATCTAGTATTAAACTTTTTCCATTTAATAAACTCATTAATATTTTCCGATTTTTCAAGGCGAATAATATTGGAATACAAAATATTAAAAAGCAGCTAGGTGGTTTTGATATTGTGCATGTTCATGTGTTAACACGTTTGGGTTTAATAGCATACTATTATAGTTTATTCAAGGGTAAACCATATGTTGTAACTGAACATTGGTCACGATACCTTGAATTAACCAGAGCATTTAATGGTTTTGTAAGAAAGGTTGTTACACGATTGGTGGTTCGCAATGCTTCTGCCGTAACTGCTGTTACTGAGAATCTTGCCAGTGCCATGCAATCACATAAATTACTAAATAGTAACTACATAATTCTGCCAAATGTTGTAGATGAAGTTTTTATGGGTAATTTGAATATAGTAAAAGACGATAAGAAAACTATGTTTGTACATGTAAGTTGCTTTGAGGACAAATCGAAAAATGTTAGTGGGCTATTACGTGTTATCAAAAAACTTTCTGAAACAAGAAATGATTTTAGCTTTAAATTAATTGGTGATGGTATGGATATGGAGTGGTTGCTTAGTTACGGAACTAAGCTTGGACTCACCAATAAACAGGTAGTTTTTACCGGTTTGCTCGAAGGAAAAGAATTAGTTGAAGAAATGGCTAATTCAGATATGTTAGTAATTTTTAGTAATTACGAAAACTTTCCTGTTGTGATAAATGAATCACTTTCGCTTGGTATCCCTGTTATTGCAACCAGAGTAGGGGGTATCTCCGAAAGGGTAAATAAAGAAAATGGGATATTAATCGATTCTGGAAATGAAGACCAGCTTTTGTCAGGTTTTATTAACTTTTTGGATAAAAAAGTAAATTTTAATTCAGATAGAATAAAGAAAAAAGCAAAGGAAGAGTTTTCGTCTCAAACTGTTGGTGATATTCTCTGCGAACTATATTCAAAGGCTATCAACCCATAACTTTACTTTTATCATTTACAGTTATTCATGCAAAGCAATCATTGGTAAACCCAATTTGAAAAAATCATTTTTCGTTATCTCGTGTTTGAATAACGACTTGAATATGTTTGTTTTATGTGCAATAAAAGCAATTGAGTTTATTTTGTTATGTTCAACAAAAGCTTCCAAGGCATTATATTTATCATTGGTATTAACCAACGAAAAATGAAACTTCCCTTTGTTCATCTCATCTGCGAAAGCTTCCTTCAAATCATTAATATGTTGAATGTCATCTGAGCTTTTGTCGGTCAATTGAAAATGAACAGCAAAAATACTCGTTGGGATATTTTCAAATAATTTATATAGTAGCTTTATTTTGTTAAAATCCTTTTCACTTTTATTACTGGCATACATAATATTAAAACTCTCATACTCATTTGTGCCAACAGGTACAGCCAGTACAGGAATCATGGCTTTATTCATAATTTTTTTTGCCATACTGCCTTCAAGTACACCCTTTTTACCATTCCCCTGTGTGCCCATAACTATTAGAGAGGGTTTAATTTCATCACAAACGCTTCTTATTTCCCAATCTGGGTCACCACCTTCAACAATTGTTTTTATGCTAAAGTTATTAAGGCTTTTTGTCTTCAGATATTCCTTAACTTCATTGCTGAGTTTCTTCATGTTGTTTTCTGCCAGCTTCTTAAATTCTTCAATTAGCTGCATATTCATGTACGAATCACTATTAAATTCGCTGCTCATAGCCGAATCAGGAATCATAATTTGATCGTTGTACGAATGTAAAAAAACTAACTCAGTACTAGTTTTAGTACCCGCAATCTTAATTGCAAATTTATATGTAGGCGAAGCATGGTCCGAAAAATCAACAGGTATAAGTATGGTTTTCATAATTTAAGTTTTATTCTATTTATGATATTTTTAGATTCTCATTCAAAATTAAGCAATTTTTACTAAACTTTGACGTCTTAGTTTATCAAGTAAGTTACATTTTTAAAATCATAAACTTTTAATGATTGAATTTGGGTAGAATTATTTTGTTAAAATCTATTAATATTGGCATTTATCTATTATTTTTACGATTGTTATTTTCTTACTACCATTTTGAAAAAGATATATAACATTGGTGTGAGTTTCCGTTTATAATTTTTAGGATTTTTATGCCAGAATTAACTAAAGCTTGAATATGATAATACATTTTATTGCCATTGGCGGTAGTGCCATGCACAATTTGGCTCTTGCATTAAAAATTGTTGGACATACGATTAGTGGTTCAGACGATGAAATATTCGAGCCATCGCTAAGTAGGTTAGCTGATAATGGTTTATTACCTTCAAAGTTTGGGTGGTTCCCCGAAGCTTTATCAAATGATATTGATGCTGTTATACTCGGTATGCATGCTCGACCTGATAATCCTGAATTAATTCAAGCACAAAAATTGGGTCTTAAAATCTACTCATATCCCGAGTTTTTATACAACCATTCGAAAAATAAAAAGCGGGTTGTTATTGGGGGTAGTCATGGTAAAACTACAATTACTGCTATGATTATGCACGTTCTACGTAAGTTGAACTATGATTTTGATTATTTGGTAGGATCAAAAATTAAAGATTTTGATGTGATGGTTAGGCTAAGTGAAAATGCCTCCATTATGATTTTTGAAGGTGATGAGTACTTAAGTTCACCAATTGATTTAAGGCCTAAGTTTCATTGGTATCGACCTGATATTGCCTTGTTAAGTGGCATTGCTTGGGATCATATTAATGTTTTCCCAACAAATGAAAACTATATCGAACAGTTTAAGATATTTATCTCTTTGATAAAGGATGAGGGATCATTAATTTATTTTGATGGCGACAAAGAGCTTGCCAATTTACTTAATGAAACTCAACAAATAGTTAAAATACCTTATGGAGAACCTAGCTTTGAAGTTAAGAATGGTGTTAGTTTTATATTCAATAATAACAAGGAGGTTAAGCTTAGTGTTTTTGGCAGACACAATATGACTAATTTAAATGGAGCCAGACTTGTTTGTAAACAATTGGATATTTCTGATGGTGATTTTTATGAGCAAATATCAAGTTTTGAGGGCACTGCAAATCGTTTAGAGTTGGTTATGAAACGTAATAATGTACGTTTGTACAAAGATTTTGCACATGCACCTTCCAAAGTTAGAGCTACTGTAGTTGCAGTTAGAGAGCAGTTTGTTAACCTTAACTTTGTGGCCTGTTTGGAGTTGCATACTTTTAGCAGTTTAAATAAGGACTTTATTGATGAGTATTTCCATACGCTTGATTCGCCTGATTATGCTTGTGTTTATTTTAATCATCATACTTTGAAAATGAAGCATTTGCCTGAATTATCAAAAAAAGATGTAGTTAATGCATTTGGTCGAAAAAATTTAAAGGTTTTCACCGATTCATCGGAAATGCTGGATTGGCTTGATGATATTAAGAAGCCTGATACGATTTATTTGATGATGAGCTCCGGTAATTTTGATGGCATAAATCTTGTAAATATTGCCAGTAATTTAACTTCAATTTCATAAGTTTATAATGTTAAGGTACAAGCATCTCATATTAATAGTGTTATTATTTAATACACATATTATGCTTTCGCAGATTGCTGATACAAGTCGTTTAGAGCAGAATAATTATCCCCTAAAAATTGGAAATATTGGCTTTGCAACAGATAGTATGGAAATTGTTGTTGGCATTGTACCTCGCGGAGAAGTTTCTGTATTTAATTTTGATATATATAATTTTGGTAAAAATCCTGTAACTTTTATAAATGGAAAGTCAAACCGTTTTGTTTCAGTTAATTTTGAGCCTTCTGTATTGATGCCATCATCAGTTGGTAGTATGAGCGTTGAGGTAGATGTTGATTCGCAGCTGAGCTTTGGTGAGTTTATTGCCGAATTATCCATTGTTAGTGATGATATCGAAAACCCATATAAATTTATGAACCTAATCATGAATGTAGTGGAAGGAACGGGGAATAAGGCGATTAGAGAGATGTTAGACACAGTACCTGCTATTGCTTTCGATCATTATAATTACGACTTTGGCCACTACGTACGCGGAAGGCGCGATACACATTCATACGTGTTTAGAAATATTGGTGGAGTTCCTTTAATTATTGAAGAAATAGTTACTCCAAAAGGTATTAAGATAGTTGGAGATACAGTATTTTTTGTAAATCCAGGTGAGGAATCAGTGATAAAAATTAAAATAAATACACATGGTAGAGTAGGGGTATATCACCAATCTGTACTTGTGTATTCCAACGACCCCAATAATTCTTTAATTGTTTTGGGAATACATGGTTCTGTTAGAATATACCCCAGCCATAAAAAAACCTCTGTTCAATGTGATGGAGAACAGAGGTATTAGTATTTCATTTCTTTTTTGATATTATCTGCCAGAATCAGCAAAATATTTCATAAACTGAGCTCTTTCAAATAACATTGGGTTTTTTTGAGAAGTTTGTGATAGTTTACCATGGAAATCGGAAATATTTTCATAACCTTTTTTCTCCATCCATGCACTAAGTTCATCCTTAACTTTAGTAATCTGACTATCACCATTAATAAATATAGAAGATACCATTTGTACAGCATTTGCTCCCACAAGTATATTGCTAATTACATCTTCACCAGTATGTACGCCAGTTGATGATGCTAAATCACAGTCCACTTTTCCATCCAGAATACCAATCCAACGTAGGGTATTACTGTTATCTTCGGGTGAGCTATATACAGTACGTGAATTAATTTTCTCATTTTCTATATCAATGGCTAGGTTGTAGAACTTATTAAATAGTACCATACCCTTAATTTCAGTTTTTGATAATTTTACTAGAAAATTAGTCATGCCCGAAAAGTATGAACTTAACTTTAAGGAAACCGGAATATTAAGTTTTGATGGAAGCTGAGTGGCAATATCCATGTAAATTGCTTCAATTTCTTCACTACTCATATCTTCGTTTGCAGGCAAAATGAAAAGATTAATCTCCAGTGCATCTGCACCAGCATCTTCAAAGTTTTTAGCATATTCCATCCATTCCGATGATGACACACAATTTATACTACCAATAATTGGAATGTCAACTGCCTTCTTGGCATCTTTAATAAGATCTAAATGTTTTGTAATACTATGCTGTTTCAAATAATAGCCAACGTAATCTTCGATGTGGCCATAAGTTTCAAACATATTATTTGTACGCTCGGCATTAACGTCCATCATAATCTGTTCTTCAAATAATGATTTGATAATTACTGCCCCTGCACCTGCTTTTTCTAGACTAATAATATGTTCAACTGTGTTGCAAAGCTCCGAACTACCAACAATTATAGGGTTTTTTAGTTCTAGCCCTAAATATGTGGTACTTAAATTTGTCATGATAAATGTATTAATTAATATTGGTTTGTATTTTACGAAATTAGCTTTTTCTCATAAATATATTAAAAAACCCCTGATCAATTTTGTTTTGAACAGGGGTTTTGTAGTTCTTTTTAATTCGCAATAAATTACTATGCCACTAGCTATTCATTGAAATCAAAAATTCCTGATTAGTAGATGTATATTTCATTCTGTCTTTAAGGAACATCATTGCCTCAACAGGATTCATATCTGACAAATGATTCCTTAATACCCAAATTCTTTGTAACATATCTTTGTCAAGAAGTAAATCTTCACGTCGCGTACTCGAAGCGACAATATCAATTGCTGGATAAATACGTTTGTTAGAAAGTTTACGATCAAGTTGTAGTTCCATGTTTCCAGTTCCTTTAAACTCCTCAAAAATAACCTCGTCCATTTTCGAACCTGTATCAGTAAGTGCAGTTGCCAGGATTGTTAGTGAGCCTCCATCTTCAATTTGACGTGCAGCACCAAAAAATCTTTTTGGCTTTTGAAGTGCATTAGCCTCAACACCACCCGAAAGTACTTTACCCGAAGCAGGTGATACTGTATTGTATGCTCTTGCAAGTCGGGTAATCGAATCGAGTAATATTACAACATCATGTCCACATTCGGTTAATCGTTTTGCTTTTTCAAGGATGAGGTTTGCTATTTTAACATGCTTTTCGGCTGGTTCATCAAATGTTGAAGCAACAACTTCGGCATTAACACTACGTGCCATGTCAGTAACTTCCTCAGGGCGTTCGTCAATTAAAAGTATTATTAAATATACTTCTGGATGATTGGCAGCAATTGCATTTGCAATTTCTTTGAGTAAAACTGTTTTACCAGTTTTTGGTTGTGAAACTATTAATCCACGCTGACCTTTACCGATGGGCGCAAATAAATCCATTATCCTTGTGGAAATTGTTTCGTCTTTATGACCTGTAAGAGTAAATTTCTTACTTGGGAATAATGGAGTTAAAAAGTCAAAAGGAACTCTGTCACGAACATCCTCGGGTAGCATTCCGTTTATTTTATTCACCTTTATTAAAGGGAAGTATTTTTCACTTTCCTTTGGAGGGCGAACCTGTCCTTCGATGGTATCCCCAGTTTTTAAACCAAAAAGTTTAATTTGTGAAAGTGATACATAAATATCATCAGGTGAGTTAAGGTAGTTATAGTCAGATGATCTTAAAAACCCATAACCATCAGGCATAATTTCAAGTACACCTTCAGCGCCAATAATTCCTTCGAATTCAAATGAATAACGAGGTCTTTGTTTTTTTTCAATCTCGGGTTTAACTACAGGTTTATTTTCGACTACCTCCGATTTTTTTTCTGTATCTTTTGGTGGCTGCTCAACGGATTCTTTACTGGAAGAGTCCTTTTTGAAATTATCTCCTGGAGTAACTTTCTCAACTTTTCTGTCAGTTATACGTGTGCGTTTTCTGTCGTGTTTTGAATCCCTGTTACGCATTGTATTTTTACCGTCGTTGGTCCTGTTGTCTTTATTTTCAGTTTTGATTTCAGACTTATTATCAACAGGTTGCTCAACTTTCTGTTCCTTTTTTGCCGGAGTATTTTCCTGTTTTGATATTTCTTCGTCTTTAATAACAGTAAGCTCGGGCTTAGGTCTTGATTGGTTTGGTTTGTTTGATTTATGTTTTCTCTGATTATTATCAGATGAAACAACTTTTTTCTCCGGAGTAACCTTTTCTGACTTATTATCAGTTTTTGGCTCATTGGATGAATTGCGTTCATTTTTATTTTTTGCAGGAATTCTTTTTCTGACTTTACGAGCAGAGCTCTTTTTCTCAGCATCTAGAACTTCCTTTGTGGGGTTAAGCGCCTGAAAATCAAGGATTTTGTAAATCAGGTCTTTTTTTAGCAATTTTTCAATCTTTGGAATATTGAATTCTTTTGCTATCTGTCTTAATTCGGTAGCGAGTTTACCGTTAAGCTCAACTATGTCGTACATAAATTGGGAATTTAATTACTAATTCAACAATTGTGAGTTGAATAATATAAATTGATAAAATTTTGATTTTAGTTTTGGAATATGAAATGTATTTTTCCTAAAAAAGTAGCTGCAAATGTACAATTTATTTTATGTAATACACTACTTTTGCAAAAAAATTAATAAAAATGATACAACGTAAACAATCTGCTTTTCTATTTCTTGCTTCGGTAATATTATCTATTACCTTTTTCTTTCCATTGGCCACGTTTATTGGCGAGGCTGATTCATTAGTTCTATACGTGTACAAGGTTATAAGCTTGGTGCCTGATTCAGTAGTGCCTCTGAGCCCTTACTTTGTATTGCCATTGTTTTCATTGGTTTCACTAGTAGTTGTTTTATCGTTTATTACGATATTTTTATTTAAAAATCGTAAACGTCAGCTAATTTTGGTTCGTTTTATGCTACTACTTTTGCTTGTTTATATTGGAGTGTTTTTCTTTTTCTATGTTGATATACTAAGTAACATAAGCGGAGGCATAGCAAATTATCCAAATGGAATTACTATTCCTTCAACTGATATGGAGATACCAACCATTGTATTTATTGTACCATTGGCATCAGCAATATTGCTGTTTATGGCTTCTAGTGGTATAATTAGCGACGAAAAGCTTATTCGATCTGCTGATAGACTTAGATAGTTTATGAATAAAATATTTTCTTTTTGCGTGAAGCAATTTTCTAATAACTAAAGAGAATGCACTAAATTCGTCTAGGAACTTCAAATATTTCTAAATCTTTCATATTACCTCTTTCAATTGTTAGTCTGATGAAAGTAATAACTTGATGTTGCCCCGAATTACCAGCGGCTCCAGGATTTATATGTAAAAGATTGCTTTTTTTATCAGGAATCACTTTGAGTATATGTGAATGGCCAGATATGAAAAGGTCGGGTTTGTATTTGCTAATAAGTTGATGGGCTAAGTGAGTGTATTTGCCCGGATAGCCCCCAATATGAATTATCAAAACTTTTAGTTCATCAATTGTAAATAATTCATATTCCTTACAGGAAATACGTATTTCACCTCCGTCAATGTTACCGTAGACAGCACGTACAGGCTTGAACTCATTTAGTTTATCTAATGTTGTAATATCTCCAATGTCGCCAGCATGCCAAATTTCATTGCATTCCTTAAAAAAAGAAAACACCCGTGGATGCAAGTATCCATGGGTGTCTGAGATTATACCAATACGCTTCATTTCTAGAATTGTACAACAAGTCCTAGTTGCATATTTTCGTTAAACTGGGTTCGTGGACCTGATAAATTTCCATCAGCATCTTCAAACATAATATCATTATCATAAATTAACTCGGTAGTAATATTAACATTTAACCACGAGTTAACTTTTAGAGTTAGGCCTGTTTGCCAGTTTACATCAATATTTTGTGGATTATTAAGATAGTCGGAGAATAACTCCAGCTTCGTGGAAAAATTAACATTCTCAAATATTTCATACTTAAATACTGCTAGAACTTTTGCTCCAAACATTGTTTTTACTTTTTTTGCATGCTCAATTATTATTCCAGCTGTATCAGTAACAGCAGGGTCTAATCCAAATGAACCTGCATCAGCTAATCGTTGATCGTTAACAATAATCCATCGTGTAGTTACAGGTGAAAAGTTTACAAGAAAATGCTCGTTAGGACTCCATTGCATACCCGGACCAATATCAACAGTAGCTGGAGCCATAAATTTAGATATGTAGACTGATGAGTCATTTTTGTAATTATATCCGTTGGCAAATTGAGTTCTGAAAGTCAATAACAAAGTGGCATATATCTTTTTGTGAACATCATAACCATATGATGAGATAAATTCAATTTTATCATCAGTTTTTAAAGCCTTGGCATCGCCAATTATTGAATACCCAAGAGCTAGATCTAACCAGTTATCCCATTTGTGTTTGCCCTTGGCGTAGTTAGAGTTATTTGTAAACTTACCAGTAGTTGCAAGTGTGTTTTCACCTCCTGCTGACCAGTTTGAGAAATAACTTTGGGTAAAGTTTAAGCTAGCTTTGTTTTCTATCTTCCAATATTTAACAGTGTCGGTTTGCGACGTTGCAGTGAGTCCTACGAATACGAATGCTAGAAGTAATAACTTTTTCATTTTTTATGTAATTTAATTAATTTTATCAAGATGTATGTCCATTTGTGGATAAGGAATGCTAATGTTGTGCTTGTCTGCATTTTTGTAATACTTTTCATTCATATCGAAAAACACACTCCAATAGTCGGCAGGATCAACCCAAACACGTACAACAATATTAACAGAACTATCTGCCAACGCACCTAATACTATAAATGGCTCGGCAGGTTCATTTAAAATTCGTTTATCTTCTTTAATAAAACCCATAATCATTGCTTTGGCAACGTCATAATCGTCACCATATCCTATACCAAATGTCCAGTCAACTCTTCTAAATTTTTGAGTGCTATTGTTTGTTAGTACTCCATTTGATAAGCTTCCATTTGGAAGAATAATTGTTTTATTATCGGGAGTTGTAAGGTAAGTAACAAAAATTTGTATTTCTTTTACTGTACCTGATACACCTTGTGCGGTAATATAATCACCAATTTTAAATGGTTTAAAGAAAAGTATCATCATACCTCCCGCAAAATTTGATAAACTTCCATTAAAAGCCATGGCAATTGCCAATGATGCAGCGGTAAGCATGGCAATAAATGTAGTCATTTCAATGCCAATCATTCCCAGAACGCTAATAATTAAGATTATTTTAAGTGTAACTGTTAAAATACTTTTGATGAATGATTTAAGGGCTGGTGTTAAATCTGATTTATCCATTAGGACAAATGTATTTTTTGTTAATAGTTTTATAACCCATAATCCTATAACAAGTACGGCTATTGCACCAAGTAGGTTTAATGCGTAATTTATGCCTTCGGCTGAAAACCAATCCATTAGTGCATTGGCATTGTTTGTGAAAATGTCAATTTCTTCCATTATTCGATTTGTTAATTAATGATAAATGATATTTTGTTTTTAATTAATTATTATATATTTTGAAATATGGTTAAAATTCCATTAAGTTAAAAATATATGATTTTATTAGTTTTGGTTGGGTTGAATTAATGAATATAAAGTCTAAATATGTATTTGATAAATAATTACTTCACAGTCAAAATTCAAGCGGCAAAGGTAATTTAATTCTTGTTACTTCAAAGTTATTAAGTTTGATTTCATACTACAATAAAATTGGTTAATGAGTATGCACTACGGTAGTGGATGGTGCGGAAGCTTGTTGAAATTGCATTGAAGTTTTTGTTAGTAAACGTAGGCGAGCAAAGTGAGCCAACGTATTACTTATAAAAACACAATAGGAATGAAACAACTATTAGCACTATGCACGATTGCCTACCTGTAATTAATTGTAGCAGCTATGCTGCAGTACATAACTTTAAAGGTAGGCAAACCGCCCAAATAAATATTAAAAATAAAAGAAAGAGTTTCTTATGCAGAAATTTTATCCATATGAATATCCATCTGAGGGAATGGCATATTGATATTATTTTTAGCTGCATTTTTGTAGTAATATTCGTTTAGACCGAACGAAACACCCGAATAATCAGCCTTTTTAACCCATGCTCTTACCACAATGTTAACGGAGCTGTCAGCAAGTTCTTGAAGTGCGATAAACGGCTCGGCAGGAGTATTTATCACTCTCTTGTCAGTAGTTAGAAACTCCAATATCATATTTTTAGCGGTGTCGTAATTATCGCCATAACCAATACCAAAAACCCAATCAACACGCCTTGTATCTTTGGTGCTGTTATTTACCAGAACCCCATTGGACAGTTTGCCATTGGGAATTATTACAATTTTATTATCACTGGTAGTTAGGTATGTGTTGAAAATTTGGATTTCATTTACACTACCCGCATGACCTTGTGCAGTAATAAAATCGCCCATTTTAAAGGGTTTAAAAAACATGATCATCACACCACCAGCCAAATTAGATAAACTGTTGCGAAATGCCAGAGCAACCGCCAAAGATGCTGCAGATAACATCGCAATAAAGGTAGTCATTTGAATACCAATCATGCTTAATGCACTTATAATTAAAATTATACGAAGCGTTACTGTAAGGATGCTTTTAATAAATGTTTGTAAAGCAGCTTCAACGTTTGATTTTGCCATGAGATTCATAACTCTTTTTGAGATAATACGAATAACCCATGTTCCAATTATTAGTACAGTTATGGCTCCCAGGAGTTTCATTCCGAAGTCTATACCGCTGGTAGATAGCCAATTAACTAACAGGTCTGCTTTGGTTGATAGTTTGTCAATTTCTTTCATATTTCAATTTATTGATTTAAGTTTTATTTTATTTGTAAGTGGGTTTTGGTACTGGTTAAATGCCACTACCTTGCTGATTTGGAATATGGCCATCTCTACCATCACCTTTTTTGAAGTTTATGGGTATTGCATATTGGGTTCGAACTGCTTGATTGTTTAGTACACCAGGTTGCCATTTAATTGTTTCAATAATTCTAATTGCTTCTTCGGTGCAGCCGCCACCCAAATGCTTTGTTACTATAATATTAGAAGGGAGACCATTTGTTTCTATAATAAATGATAATTCTACTTTTCCAGAAAGAGCAAGTTTTGCTGCCGCATCAGGATATGTTAGGTTTTTATAGATGTAGCTTGAAACCGATTTTGTACCAGATGGCAATATAGCATGTGGGATAGTGTCCAACTGCTTTAAGCTGTACATCTTTCCTGTGTTATCGATGGTGTAGTTTGGTGGGGTAATATGATTGTATCCACGTCGTTTTACAATTTTATTATAGCTCTTTACATTATACTTAATCTCAAACTCTGCAGTTCCTTTAACTTGTTTGCCGTAGGAAGTGGCAGGTTTCCAAAGTACCAATTTAAATATGACAATTGCCACCGAGTCGATGGCATCTGAAACGTGCTGTGAGATACTATAATTTGTTACGTTTCCCAGGGGATCTACAGTAAATTCAATAACTACGGTGCCTTGTATCTTTAGTTGATAATCTTTTTCAGGATAATCAATATGTGTTTTTATAAACTGTTTGAAAACTTTTTGTCCCATTATAGGTTTTGGCTCTATATGTTGTGATATGGCAGAAAATGAGAACATGGTTGTTAGGATTATACCAATTATAGACCTGTAAAGTGCCATAAGAATAGAATTAAAATTTGACCTTTATTATTAATGCATAAATGTAGTTTAATTGATGGATTATTTATTAGTTTTACAATAAAAATTAAAGAAGTTAAAACTATGGGGTTTCATAAAAAAAATCGTTCTGAATTTGTTGATGATTTTGTTTTCGGCATGCGTCCTGTATTGGAAGCCATAAATGCTGGTAAAGATATTGAGCGAGTTTTTATTCAAAATGGATTGAAGAGTGAACTTTTCAGGGAGTTGATGATACTGTTGAAACAAAATAATATTCAGTATCAATATGTGCCAACTCCAAAACTGAATAGGATTACCCGAAAAAATCATCAAGGGGTGATTGCTTATATTTCTCCCATAACCTATGATGATGTTGAGCAAATTGTTCCGGGGTTATTTGAAAAAGGTGTCGATCCACTCATTTTAATTATGGATAAGATTACTGATGTGAGAAATTTTGGTGCAATATTACGTACTGCAGAAAGTGCTGGTGCTAATGCTGTTGTGTATCCGTCTCAAGGATCGGCAATATTAAATGCGGGTACTGTAAAATCATCAGCAGGAGCAATTTATAATATCCCCATATGCCGAAGTGATAATTTGAAAGATACAATTGATTTTTTAAAAAATAGTGGATTGAAAATTGTAGCCGCAACAGAAAAGGGAGCAGAGGTTTATACTGATGCAAATTTGACCGGACCGATTGCTTTGATTATGGGATCGGAAGACGATGGTGTTAGTGGTGAATATTTAAAACGATCTGATTTTAAATTAATGATACCTATGCTTGGTAAAACGGCTTCGTTAAATGTATCGGTGGCAGCTGGAGTATTACTGTATGAAATTGTAAGACAGCGAATGAGTTCTTAGCTTTTAACGGGAAACAATAGTATTATTAAAGGTTGTTTTTGTACAAAAACCCCACTAATCCAAGTAATATGGCTTCAACAAAAAAAAAACTCCAATAACTAATATTGGAGTTTTTATATTTAATTAAAGATGAAGCCTATCTTCTTGCCTCTTTAATTCTAGCTTTTTTACCTCGTAAGTTACGGAAATAGAAGATTCTAGCTCTACGTACAACACCTACTTTGTTAACAACAATTTCATCAATAAATGGTGATGAAATAGGGAAAATTCTTTCAACGCCAACGTTATTTGAAATTTTCCTTACTGTAAAGGTAGCTGATGGTCCACTTCCAACACGCTGTAGAACAACGCCCTGATATTTCTGTAAACGTTCTTTATTTCCTTCTCTTATCTTATAAGTAACAGTGATTGTATCTCCAGCTTTAAACTTTGGAAATTCGCTTATTTTTACACCGTCTTCTACTAGTTGTATTAATTCGTTCTTGCCCATTGATTTATAGTTTATGAGTGGTTTTCTCAAAAAGAGTGCAAATATACAGTTATTTATGCAATGAAAAGTATTTTGTTTAAAATAATTATTAGTTTTATCAACTAGTGTCAAGTCAAGTGTGTTGTGTGTAAAAAGCTGAAGTGATTTTTGTCAATAATAAGTCAAAAATTTTCAGGATAGCCGTAGCTATCATTACAAATTTTAACGCTGTTAGTGGCAATAAGGACAAAGCTTGGTTACGCTAAAATACGCTTGACTTACACTAATTATAAATTGAATCTCAATTCACTTATTAAACAGATTATGTTACGTCATATTGTAATGATTAAAATCAAAAAAAAGCAGGATAATCAGGTGGTTACAGAAAAGCTAAGGATTATGCTTCAAGGTTTGGAGCAATCCATAAAATGGTTGTGTAAAATTGAAGTAGGAATTAATATAAGTACTAAAGCATCAGCATATGATGTTGTATTGACCGCTGATTTCGACGATGTGGCAGGTTTGGATGAGTACCGTGTGCATCCTGAGCATGTAAAAGTGCTTGATTATCTAAAAATAGTCATGGATAAGGCTACTGTTGTTGACTATTATAACTAGTCTTTTGCTTCCATTCCAAGCTCTTCGATTAACATTAATTGAAGCCTTTGCAGTGAGATGCGGAATTTAATATCACCTTTTATGCAGTATGATATTTTCCCTGTTTCTTCTGATACTACAATTGCAATACTATCTGAAACCTCAGTTATACCAATGGCTGCTCTATGTCGTAATCCGGCACGAGCAGTAATTTGCTTTTTTGTAACAGGCATAATGCAGCCTGCTGCTTTAATTTTATTTCCAATAATAATCATGGCACCATCATGTAATGGGCTATTCTTGAAAAATATATTTTCTATTAATTGTGATGATATACTCGCATCAATAACATTGCCGGTATTTATAAACTGACTTAGTTCGTTTTGTCTTGTAATTACAATAAGAGCACCTGTTTTTGATTCTGACATGTGTTGGCAGGCGACTACTATTGGGTCAATATCAAAATCAAATTTATCCTTAAATATTACATTTAAAAATTTAAACTTTTTACCATATTTGTTGAAGAAACTAGGGGTTCCCAATGCAAGTAGAAATTGCCGAATTTCTGGCTGAAAAATAATTATAAGTGCCACTAAACCAACACTTATGAATGCCCCTAAAATTTCAGATAACAATTCCATTTGTAAAGCTGCAACAAGTTTCCAAATTAGAAACAAAGCTACAATCCCAAAAAATATATTGATTGCAACTGTACCTTTTAGCATTTTGAATAAGGTATACAGCAGTACAGCTACAAAAAAAACATCAAGTAGGTCGAGAATACGTATATCAATAAATAATAGGTTCAAAAAAGTTATTTTGTTCAAAAATAATAAATATACGCTAACAATATTAAAGCTTCAATTATTTTAATGGCTGAAAGCTTATTGGTTGATATTTATTTTAATCAAATAACTGGTCAGACATATTAAAAACTAGAGTTTATTTTTAGCCTTTAACCAATTATACCAATCATCCATTCCTTCACCTGTTTTTACCGAAACGGTAATGAATTCCAAATTACGATTTACTCTGGATGCATACATTTTAGCCTTTTCAACATCAAAATCAACATATGGCAACAAATCAGTTTTGTTAATGATGCAAAGTTGAGCTGTTTGAAACATAGTTGGATATTTAATTGGCTTATCGTCTCCCTCAGTTGTGCTAATTACAACTACACGAGTGTTCTCACCAAGATCAAACATTGATGGGCAGACAAGATTTCCAACATTTTCGATAAATAGTACAGATCCTTGTTTTGGTTTTAGCTGCTTTGTTGCAGTGTTAACCATTTCAGCATCAAGATGACAACCATTACCAGTGTTAATTTGTATAACCGGTGCACCTGTTGCATGAATTCTATCAGCATCGTTTGATGTTTGTTGGTCACCCTCAATGATGTAAAAGTCAAGTTCTGTTTTCAGTTTATTTATGGTTTTTTCAAGTAAACTTGTTTTTCCCGACCCGGGTGAACTTACAAGGTTTATGGCGAAAATATTAAGAGCATCAAAATAACCTTTGTTGTGTTGAGCTTTAAGATTATTTTTTGATAGTACATCTATTTCCAGTTGAAGTTCCTTATTTACTGGGTGGTGATGGTCTTCAGTATGATGATGATGATGTTGACCGTGATCATTACCATGATGATGACCAGATTGCCCTGGTACTGTATAAGTTATATGGTTATCTTCTCCACATCCACATGTTCCGCACATAATCTTGTTGTTTAATTTAGGAATTAGATGCAAATTTACAAAAACAGTTATTAAATAGAGCTAAATTTTAATAAAATAATAACATTTTTAGTGCCAAATTAGGCTTATTTGAATTGAATATTAATTGCTGTTTTTTAGTTAACAGTAGGCTATTCTTGCTATCTTAGCAGAAATAATAATATAAACCCTAAAGATCTCAAAGATATGAAAAAACAAATCTCATTAAAGGTTCAATGTCCGCATTGTTTAACTTCGTTAATGGATTCTGAGAACAAGTTAAATGGATACCCATCAATTAAGCTTAACATTGTTACTCCAGAAGATAGGGGAGTATTGCATATTTGTTCGCTTTACGAGTGCTTTGATCATAGAGCAAATATTGATATTAAGGATAGTACAATTGTGGATTTTTATTGTCCGAATTGTAACAAGGAATTATTAGTTAAAGAGGAGTGTAAAATTTGTAGTGCACCAATGGTTTCTTTTGTTTTAAATGCAGGAGGAAGGGTAAATATTTGTTCGCGTAAGGGTTGTTCAAATCACTATGTTGCCTTTAGCGATTTATCAACTGAGTTAACAAAATTTTACGACCAGTTTGGTGATTAACATATACGAGGAAGTTGTTGACCAGATAACATTTCGATAACTCTTTTACCTCCTACAATAGTTTCGAGCCAAGCCATTCCTTTATGGTCTTCGCTTATTTCACCAATAATAGAAGCCTCTTTTCCGAAGGGGCTTTTTTTCATGGATTCCAAAACCTTTTCTGCATCTTCGCTACCAACAATCATAACTACTTTTCCTTCGTTTGCCACATACAAAGGGTCAAATCCTAGTAATTCACACAAGCCTCGAACATTTTCATGTATAACCAGATTTTCTTCATTAAGTTTGATACCGAAATCACTACCTTTAACCAATTCTGAAATAACTGTACCAAGCCCGCCACGAGTTGCATCACGCATAAACTTAATATTGTCACTTATGTTTAGTGTAGAAGCAATCATATGGTTCAAACAAGCGCAATCAGTAGAAATATGAGTACGAATATTTAATTCGTTTCGAGCTGCCATCACCGACATTCCATGGTCACCAATACTACCATTTATTATTATTTTGTCTCCGGGTTTAATCCCTGTCCCGGAGCTAATATCAACGTTTTTTGCATTTACCACTCCGATGCCCGAAGTATTTATAAATACTTTGTCGCACTTACCTTTATCAACAACTTTAGTATCGCCAGTAACAATTAATACACCAGCTTGTTTTGCATCTTCAGCCATTGAAATTACTATCTTCTCAAGATCGACAAATGAAAAGCCTTCTTCAATAATAAATCCAACGCTTAAATATAATGGTGTTGCACCCGAAACTGCCAGATCGTTAACTGTGCCTGCAATTGCCAAATTACCAATATTACCTCCAGGAAAAAATATTGGATCCACCACAAATGAATCTGTTGTATAGGCAATATTTTTACCATTAAATGGAATTATTGCTGAGTCGGACTGTTGTTCTAAAATTGGATTCTTAAAATGCTTTGCAAAAAGATTGTTTATTAGATCGTGACTTAATTTGCCACCACTACCATGACCTAATAATATTTTGTCAGTATTCTTCATTATTATTGTTTTTCAAATTGGAAGTCTTCTTGTAAAGTAATTGTTATCCGTTGTATAAATAATATGCAGCACACGATCCTTCGCTGGAAACCATACATGCACCAACAGGGTCAGATGGAGTACACACATTACCAAATAGTTTGCAATCTTTTGGTTTCTTTTCTCCTCTTAAAATTAATCCGCAAATACAACCAGATGGCTCCTTTGTGGGTTCAACTTCTACATCAATCATTTTTTCGGAGTCATGCATTTCATACTCTTTTTTAATCTTTAGCCCACTATTTTTTAAAATACCAAGTCCGCGCCACCAGTCATCTCTATACTCAAATATTTCATCAAGCATTTCAAGAGCTACAACATTACCTTCGGGTTTTACAACTCTGGTATACTGTATTTCAACTTTTGGATCATTATTTTCAATTTGTTGCACAAGCATATGAATCGACTGCATAAGGTCAACTGGTTCGAATCCACTAATTACAACACCCATTTTATACTTTTTCGGAATATTCATGTAAATACCTTCACCAGTAATTGTACTAACATGGCCAGGTCCAATATATCCGTCAATATTTACACCCTCATCAATAAGTGTTTCCATTGCTGGCGGCATAACCTTATGTGCACTGTAAACAAAAAAGTTTTTTAAACCAGCAGTTCGCGCTTTTAATATACCTGCAGCGGATGCCGGGGCCGTTGTTTCAAACCCTATTCCAAGAAATACAATCCTTTTCTTTCTATTTTTTTTGGCTATAAGCATAGCATCAAGTATTGAGTACACAATACGGATATCTGCGCCATCGGCTTTTTCTTTTTCCAGAGTAGATGATGAACCAGGTACTCTAATCAAATCACCATAAGTTGTAATGATTACATCTTCTAATCGGCTATAAGCCACTGCTCTGTCAATATATTCTCGGCTAGTTACACAAACAGGGCATCCAGGACCTGATACCAATTCAACTGTGTCGGGAAGTAAATATGGTAACCCAAATTTTTGAATTGACATTGTATGACCACCACAAACCTCCATTATTCTGATGGGTTTTGTTGATATGTTCTTTATTTGGTTGGCGAAGTATTTTACTATTTCTTTATTTCTGTATTCATCAATGTATTTCATTCTCTGGTATTTTCAATTGTTGTTGTTTCAGTTGTCCTATCGTTTTTATGGAATAGCCTATATTGTAATGATAGTGTTAATTGAGTAGCAATATCCTTCTAAATCAGGCGTTTGTTTTGCTCTTTTTCTTCTTTATCCATCTTATCGTTCAATGCTTTGAATTCTTCAAATGTTTTTAAAGTTTCTAAAGCATCTTCTGTATCAAGCTTTTGTAAAGCAAACCCAGTATGTATTAATACATAATCGCCAACTTTAACGTCTTCATTAGAAATTAGCTCAAGACTTGCATCATAGCTTGATTCGCCAACTGTACAGGTTGCCATATCGCCAATTATTTTATCTACTCTTGCTGGTATACTTAAACACATATATTATTGATTTATAATTTGTTAATTTTAGTTGGTATTTTATACTCTTGCATTATAAAATCTCATTATTATATTTTTCCTATCTCTCTTCTTTTTGCAGCTATTGCCAATTGTCCCAGTGCAATCCCTCCATCATTTGAGGGGATTTGTGATTGTGTAAAATATTCAAAATTATTTGCTGCTAACTTTATTTCCACTTTTTCTAGTAATATTTTATTTTGAAAAGATCCTCCTGAAAGAACTACTTTATTAATCCCAGAATCTTTACGAATTATTATTGCATGTTCTACAATCACATTGACGATTGTGTTATGAAATTTACCAGATATCTTACTGATGGGTATTTCATTCTTTAAATCTTCAATAATTTCTTCAAAAGTACTCTTAAAACTAATAATATCATCACTGGTGTACAAGTAGCTTCCTGTTATGGTATGATCAGCAACTGATTCAAGTTGCATTGGTGCTTCAGCATGATATGTAGCCGTTCTACAAACTCCTAGCATGGCTGATACTGCATCGAATAATCGCCCTGCACTACTAGTGGAAGGAGTGTTTAATCTGTTATCAAGCATATCCATTATTATCTGAAGATCAAATGTATCAATCTCATTAAACAAAAATGGGAAATTGTTTATTGCATCTTTACCAAAATAATGATAAAGATATGACGTCATCATTCTCCATGGATGTTTAGTAACTGCATCACCCCCAGGTTGCATTATATATTCAAAATGTGTAATTCTTTTATATTCATTTAGATCACAAATGAAAAATTCACCCCCCCAAATATTTCCATCATCACCGTATCCAGTGCCATCAAAACTTACACCGATAACCTTTTCATCTAGTAGGCTTTCAGCCATACAGGACGCAATATGTGCATGGTGATGTTGAACTTTTATACTTGGTATTCCCGTTTGTTCGGCATATCGGGAAGATAAATAGTCAGGATGCATATCCATTACAACAAGTTCGGCTTTGAATCTAAACAAACGACTAAACCTCGTAACTGATTCTTCATAAAACTCAAGAGTTTCTAGGTTTTTGAGATCTCCAATATGCTGACTAATTATTGCCTGATTTCCCTTACCAATGGCAAAACAGTTAACTAATTCGGCACCGCTTGCAAAAATTCCTTCAGTGTTTAAATTTAATTCAAGGGGGGAGGGCGCGTAACCTCTCGATCTTCTAATGGTTCGCTCAGTATTGTTAACAATTGTTGTAACCGAATCATCGGTCCGGTTGTGAATATCACGATTATAAGTAACAATCCCATCACAAATATTGACAAATGTTTCCAGTGCACTTTCGTTTGAAATAATTACCGGTTCATCACTAATATTTCCACTTGTAAGTACAATGCAGTTGGTTTTTAGTTGATCGAATAGCATGTGATGAAATGCCATGTATGGAAGCATGGCTCCAATGGTATTTAATCCAATACTTATTGCTGATGAAATATCTGTTTTAATATTTAGTAGTACAATGGGTTTCCTCCAACCAGTTAGTAAACTTTCTTCTTTCTTATTAATGTTTAGATACATTCTTGCAGCATCAATATCTTTAAACATAAGGGCAAAAGGTTTCCCATCTCTATTTTTAATATGCCTTAATTTATTAACACTGTGGCTATTAAAAGCATCACAAGCTAAATGGTAACCTCCTAATCCCTTAATGGCCATTATTTTTCCATCATCAATTAATCTACTCGTGGTAGAGATAATTGTGCTCATGTTTTGTATTTGATTATCTCTATAATATAAGGAGTATTTTGGACCACAAATATTACAAGCAACTGGCTGTGCATGAAACCTTCGATCTAGTATGTTAGTGTATTCATCCTCACATTTTTTGCACATGGGAAAAATATCCATCGTTGTTTTTGATCTATCATAAGGTAGATCTTTAATAATGGTAAAACGAGGTCCACAGTTAGTACAATTAGTTAAAGGGTAATCAATTCTGTTAGGTTGGCTTGAAATATCTGTAAGACAATCATCACAAATACTAATATCAGGACTTACTTCGGTTATATCATTTGACTTAGATATACTTTTTGAAATTTTGAAATCGGTGTATCCAACTATATCTTTATCATTCACTTTTAGGCTTCTGATACTTGAAGCTATTGGAGTTAGAATTGGAATGTCGGAAATGAAATTTGTAACATCTTTTTCGTCGCCTTCAACTATAATTATTACTCCAGTATTGTTATTTACAACCGTACCGTGCAAATTATGTTTAATTGCAATGCGATAAACTGACGGTCTGAACCCAACGCCTTGGACTAACCCCTTGATAGTTATTTCTTTAGATATAATCATTCATGTTGATTATTTGTTCGCCAAAACTAATTTAAATTCATTATAAATTCCTTTATTGTGAAAAGTTTAACAAAAATGATTTATATTTGCTGTTAAATAATTAACAGTACAAAAGTATTAATTTTTTTATTTAAAAAACCCACTCAATGAAAGAAAATATTCTTGAAATTATCAGTAAATATGGTAAGGATAAAACCAGACTGATGGATATATTACATGATATTCATAGCTTGGCAGGTTATGTTGATGACGAATCGATTGATACTTTGCAAAAAGAGTTAGGTTTATCAGTATCTCAAATAAAGGAAGTTATTTCTTTCTATCATTTTTTTAGCACCAAGCCTTTAGCTAAGGTAAATATATTTCTAAACAATAGCGTAACTGCTAATATGCATGGCCGTAAAGAAGTGCTTTCTGCATTTGAAGCTGAATTTGGTATTAAAGAAGGTAGTGTTAGCGAAGATGGTGAGTTTGGTCTATTCTCAACTTCATGCATTGGCATGAATGATCAGGAGCCAGCAGCTATAATTAACAACAAAATGTTTACAAGGCTAACTCCATTTAGAGTGAGGGAAATTGTTAAAGAGTTGAGAGAAGGTAAGGCTATTGACGAATTAATCTATGAAGGTGATGGGGGAGGCAAAAACGCTTTACCTATTATTCATTCAATGGTTTGTAATAATATCAGACGAAGAGGAGCGATACTAAGTAAGGATTACAAACCTTTTGAAATCACACAAAAACTTCTTCCTGATAGTACACCTGAGGATATTATTGGAATTGTTGAAGCTTCAAAGATTCGAGGTAGAGGAGGAGCTGGATTTCCTACAGGTTTGAAGTGGCGTTTTGGTCGTAAGGCAACTGGAGATCATCATGTTATTATTTGTAATGCTGATGAGGGGGAGCCAGGTACTTTTAAAGATAGAATTTTTCTAACTGAGTTTCCACAGATGGTTTTTGAAGGTATGGTTATTGCCGCCTATTCAGTTGATGCTGATATGGGCTTGTTGTACCTTCGTTATGAATATAAATATTTACTTAAATATTTGAATGGTATTCTTGATGACATGCGATCAAAAAACATGTTGGGCAGCAATATTAGCGGTATTGCCGGATTTAATTTCGATATTAGAATTCAACTTGGTGCTGGAGCTTATATTTGTGGTGAAGAATCGGCTTTAATTGAGTCTCTCGAAGGTAAACGTGGTGAGCCTCGAGACAAGCCACCATTCCCAGTTGAAAAAGGATATCTTAATTATCCAACAGTTGTTAATAATGTTGAAACATTGGCAACAATACCTAAAATATTGAAAAATGGTTCCGATTGGTTTTTAAATCTTGGCGATAACGATTCAAGCGGAACAAAGGTTCTTAGCATCTCGGGTGATTGTAATTTCCCTGGAATTTATGAAGTAGAATGGGGAACAACTGTTAAAGATGTGCTTGATATGTGTGGAGCGTATGATGTACAAGCGATACAGGTTGGAGGTCCTTCAGGATCAATAATTGCCAAGGACGACTTTAACAGGTCGTTATGTTACGGCGATTTGCCAACCGGAGGCTCGATGATAGTTTTTGGTAACAAACGTAATATACTTAAAGATGTAGTAATGAACTTCATGGAGTTTTTCATTGAAGAATCGTGTGGTTCATGTTCCACTTGCAGGAATATGCCTTACATAATGAAAGAAAAACTTGAGAAAATTTTAGTTGGCAGAGGTGTTAAAAGTGATATAGATGATTTGTTGTCTTGGAGTGAAGTACTCAAAGTTAGCCGTTGTGGACTCGGTCAAACTGCATCGAATCCAATAATAACAAGCATTAAAAATTTACCTCATCTTTATGATAATCTATTACAAAAAGATGTTGTTTTTGATACAGGTTTTGATCTAGAAGAATCAGTAAAAGCTTCCTGCGCAGCAGTTGGCAGACAACCAATTTTTCATAATATGTAATGATAAATAGATAACCATGAATAATATTATAAAATTTAAAATTGACGGTAAAGAAATTGTCACAGAACAAGGCAAAACCGTAGTTGAAGCTGCTCGCGACAATGGCGTTTATATTCCCACACTATGTAACTTCCCTGGTATTCCACCAAAAGGAAGCTGCAGGATGTGTACTATTAAAGTTAATAGTAGGTTTATGACATCATGCACTGTGCCAGCGGCTCCAGGTATGGAAGTTGAGAATAATATTCCTGAAATTATTGATTATCGAAAAAGTATAATTGAATTGTTGTTCGTTAGCGGAAATCATTTTTGCCCTTCATGTGAAAAAAGTGGTAATTGCGAATTACAAGCATTAGCTTATCGTTTCCAAATGATGGTTCCAAGATATCCTTTCTCTTTTCCCCAAAAGGAAATTGACGGATCGAGTCCAATAATCATTAAAGATCAAAACAGATGCGTGGTTTGTCAGCGCTGCATGAAAACAATAAAAACTGATAACGGTGAGCAATATTTTGCTTTTAACAAAAGAGGTAAAGAGTTAGAAGTTGTACTAGATACTGAACTTGGTAAAAATATGACAGATGAACTTGCTCAATTAGCAATGGAAAACTGTCCGGTTGGTTCTATTATTTATAAAGAATCTGCTTTTACTGAGCCAATAGGTACACGTAAATACGATAGAGAACCAATTGGTAGTGATATTGATGTTTAATTTGTAAAATTTGAAAAAATGAGTAAGAAAATAATAGCAACAGCTTCATTGGCAGGATGTTTTGGGTGTCATATGTCCATATTGGATATCGATGAACGTATACTTGATCTTGTTGAATTGGTTGAGTTTAATAAATCTCCAATTGACGATATTAAAACGTTTACCAAAAGAGTTGACATTGGAATAATCGAAGGTGGTTGTTGCAACAGCGAAAATGTTGAAAATCTCAAATATTTTAGAGAGAATTGTGATGTTCTTATATCACTTGGTGAGTGTGCAATAATGGGTGGTTTGCCAGCAATGCGAAATGGTATTTCTGTTGAAGAGTGTTTAAATGAAGCATATCTTGATGGACCAACTGTTGGTGATAACACTGAAAAAATCATTCCCAATGATCCTGAACTTCCAATGATTCTTGATAAGGTTTATCCTTGTCATGAGGTGGTAAAAATTGATTATTTTCTACCAGGTTGTCCACCTAGAGCCGATTTAATTTGGGATGCTCTTGTGGCATTGCTAACAGGTAGCGAAATGGATCTTCCATATGAAGTAATAAAATTTGATTAATCTTGAAAAAAAATAGATCATGCCAAAGAAAATAACTATAGAACCTGTAACAAGGGTTGAAGGACATGGAAAAGTAACAATTAAACTTGATGACGATGGCAACGTTCGCGAATCAAGATTGCATATTGTGGAGTTTAGAGGTTTTGAGCGTTTTGTACAAGGTCGTCCCTATTGGGAAGCACCTGTATTAGTACAGCGTCTTTGTGGTATTTGCCCGGTAAGTCATCACTTGGCTGCTGCCAAAGCCCTTGATGTAATTGTAGGAGCTGGAACCGGTGACGGACTTACAGCTGTTGGAGATAAAATGCGCCGTTTAATGCATTTCGGACAATTTTTCCAGTCTCATGTATTACACTTTTTTCATCTAAGTTCACCTGATTTTTTATTCGGAATAGATGCTGACCCTGCAATTAGAAATATTATCGGCGTTATTGAACATCATAAAGATCTTGCAGTTCAAGGTGTGATGATGAGAAAATATGGGCAGGAAGTAATTTTTCATACTGCCGGAAAAAAGATTCATGGAACTGGAGCAATTCCTGGTGGGATTAATAAAAATTTAAGTATTGCTGAGCGCGATTTACTTCTTAACGGAGCCGATCCGCTTAACGCTGACAAAATGGTTGAATGGTCGGTGGCAGCCCTTGAGTTTTTCAAGGCATATCATCGTAATAACAAAACTTTAGTAGATACATTTGCTGATTATCCTTCAAATCATTTAAGTTTAGTTGATAAAAATGGTGGTATGGATATCTATAATGGAGTTCTA
The DNA here is from genome assembly GCA_045267845.1 of Bacteroidota bacterium. Taxonomy (GTDB): domain Bacteria; phylum Bacteroidota; class Bacteroidia; order Bacteroidales; family F082. The sequence continues at coordinate 34,490 of JASFZK010000011.1, forward strand.
CGTGCTGTTGATACAAATGGGAAAAGAATTCTTGATGATGTTGATTGTCAGGATTATGACAAATATATTGAAGAGGAAGTTAAAAATTGGAGTTATATGAAATTTCCTTATCTAAAGCATTTAGGTAAAGAAAAAGGATGGTATCGTGTTGGTCCGTTGGCACGTATGAATGTTGTTGATTTTATTCCAACACCGCTTGCTCAAAAAGAGTTTGAAGAATTTAAAGCATACACCCACGGTAAGCCTAACGGCATGAGTTTGCATTATCACTGGGCACGATTAATTGAGGTGCTTTATGCTGCTGAGGAAATTAGGAACCTACTTAAAGATCCTGATTTGCAAAATGAAGATTTGGTAGTAAAAGGTGAGAAAACCAAACGAGGTGTTGGTGTTATCGAAGCTCCTCGAGGAACACTATTTCACCATTATGAAATAGATGATGACGACAAAATTACTTTAGCAAACCTTATAGTTTCAACTACAAACAATAATACTCCCATGAACATGGCTGTTAATCTAACCGCCAAGTCTTTTATGAACGGACAAAAAGTAATAACCGAAGGGATGATGAATGCAGTTGAGGTTGCGATAAGAGCTTATGACCCTTGTTTGAGTTGTGCAACTCATGCCTTGGGCCAGATGCCACTCGAAATGAAACTCGTAAATTCAAGAGGTGAGATTATTGACTCAAAAATTAAATAGCTATGACACAAATAAAAAAGAGAGTACTAATTTACGGTTATGGTAACCCCGGTCGTCAAGATGATGGCTTAGGAATTGAAATGACCAAAATGGTTCAAGATTGGATTGATAAACATGAACTTGGTTGCATGACAACTGATAATAATTATCAGCTTAACATTGAAGATGCTGAGCAAATATCAGAATGGGATATTGTAGTTTTTGTTGATGCTTCAAAAGAGGCTGGGTTGCATGAGTATATATTTGATAAAGTTGAACCATCTGATGCAAAAGTGGAGTTTTCGATGCACGCTGTTTCGCCATCTTATGTACTGCATTTAAGTGATAAACTATTTAACAAATCACCCGAGACATATGTTCTTGGTGTTAAAGGGTATGATTGGGATTTTAAAGAAAATATATCTCCCAGTGCTAGGCTCAATCTTGAGCAAGCATTTCAGTTTTTAACACGTAAACTTGCCGGATGGGCACTCATAAAAAAGAACCTTCCAATAAGTATGTTATCTGATTAATTAACATAATTAATTACCGGTCGTTTTTTGGTTTTCTTCATAGCCAAAAAACAAAAAAAAACCTGTTGAAAGACAGGTTTTTTTATTATAAATTTGGAATTATATCTTTATTCACTTGTGAAATAGGCCAATTTCTCAAGTTTTGAAATCATATCATAATCTTCGATATAAATGCTATCGGGAACCGTTAGATGTACTGATGTGAAATTAAGAATTCCTTTTACTCCTGACTCTATAACAGTTTTACTTATTTCTTTTGCATACTCTTTTGGCACTGCAATTACACAAAGTTCAATTTTTTCCTTTTTAATAATTGCTTTCATCTTTGAGATATTGTAACAATGAACATTAGGGAACTGAACCTTTGGTTCTTCTGTTAATCTAAAAGTTGCTGCAATTTCAAGTTTGGTGTTCGGATTGTTAAAGTGTTCAGCTACAGCTCTGCCAAGGTCGCCAATACCAACAAAAGTCACTTTTCTTTTTTTCGGACTATCTATTACATCTCCAATGCTAATAATGAGATTCTCAATATCATATCCTTTATGTACATCACCACTAAAGCCAATGAGCATTAAATCGCGACGAATATGTGCTGGATTTATTTGTAAAAGATGAGCCAATTTGTGTGAATGGATAAATTGCTTTTCTTCGGTGTAATTTAATAGTTTTCTTCTGTAAAGGCTTAACCTTTCAACGGTATTTGGAGGCAAGTTTTTTATCATTATTTTTGTTTGAGAGTGTAAATTATTCCTAGGTTTACCTTATAAAGCCTTGTCCATGTTGTTCTACGTAGGGGGTCTTCCCAAACATTTGCAAAGCTATAAGAAAACCCTGGTGAAAAAGAAATCCCGAAATTTGGTTTAACAAAGTAAACAATACCTATTAAAGCATTTATTCCAATATCATTGGTGCTAAATTGATCATCTTCCACCTTAAGATAATGATCACCCGGAATATTAAACTCAGGATAACCAGGTATATTGAAATGTGGAGCATCTTCTTCTGAAATATGAATATGAAAATCGCCACTTTGGCTTGAGCTTAGAAACATTGAGTAGTATAATGTTCCTTGAAGGAAAAACTTAAATTTATCACTTCCTTTGATATAGATCAAACTAATGGGGATGGTTAAATAGTTAACCTTATATTTTTGAGTTATGTCATAATAGCTTGATAATCCTCTATAACCAGTGTCACTAATCATGCCATAATCAGTAAGTGAGAATGCTCGGTTATCATAATATAGCCCACCACGAATTTTTATTTCTTCAGTTAAAAAATAATCAATAAAGGCACCGGCTGCATACCCAATTCCATTTTCTGATATGGGTGTATACGGATCACTAATACCAGTAAATTGTATGCCACTTTCAAAACCCACATTAATTGTTCCTTTTAATAATGTTGTTTCCTGAGATATGGTTGGCTGATTAATTATCAGAACAAGAAAGGCAACAATCAGTATATTATTATTTGTTTTTAATAATTTTAACAACATTTTATTGATAATCATTTAAAGTATAACAGAAGTACGTATGCAGAAAACGATTAATAATAAAACTAGGTTTGCTAATATATTCAAGTTTAACAAGCTAATTTCACCACGTATTCCACATCCATAATATACCCACAAAAATAGCACTAATTCCTGCAAGTGCATTTATTCCAATAAACACCCTATCTTTTTTCTGTTTTGATGCAGTTTTTGCAAGCAACCCCAATAGAAATGAGAATGCTACCATGGCAAAAATTGTACCTACTCCAAAACCAATTAAATATAGTGCAGCTTCGTAGTTACTCGAAAACGCAAGAGTTGGCAACATGCTTACAATATGTGAAACTCCAGCAAATCCGTGGATAATTCCAATACCTGCCGCTGCCCAATATGACTGTTTCTCTTTGGCCATATCACTATTGTGCGTATGCTTATTTTGATGTAAATGACTATGGTTATGAATGTATGAGTCTCCATCTACGGAAGTGTGGGCATGCACATGAGTATGATTATCTCTGCGGTAGTTAGCCACCTTGATCAATGCCCAAATACCTATCACAATTAATAATATTCCAACAATTCGTTCACTGTTGTTAGATATAAACTCAATGGGAATAAGATCTCTAAAAAAGAAAAATATCAGTCCTAGAAGTAACATTCCAGCCACATGACCTAAACCCCACGACATACCTATTAACCATGGTCTGAATTTGGCATTCAGTGCCAATGGACTAACTGCAGCAAGGTGATCTGGGCCAGCCACAACATGAATAATAGATGCTATTATTCCAAATAGAATAGGGAAACTTATCAATGCTTCTGCCATCTGACTAATTTTTTAAATATGAAGCAAAGATAATCATATTTGTTAATTAATTCACAATAGAGTGTGTGATTTTCTCAATAAAACAAACTACTTTTGTTATGGAATAAAAAGTTTTGTATGCAACGGTACTTTATTAAATTAGCTTATAACGGCTCAAATTATCATGGATGGCAGATGCAGGAAAATGCACATACCGTACAATCTGAAATTACTAATAAATTATCGTTGCTTTTGCACAGTGAAATTGGAATTGTAGGGTGTGGAAGGACAGATACCGGTGTCCATGCCAGAGAGTTTTATGCCCATTTTGAAATATCTGACTTAAAATTTAAGGAAAGAGATTTAATTTATAAACTAAATAATTTCTTGCCCAATGATATTGTGATATATGATATTTATAAAGTTGCTCCTGATTTTCATAGTAGGTTTAATGCAATAAGTAGAACATACCGATACTACATCTCCTTAACTAAAAATCCGTTTAAAGAAGATACTTCGTATTACCATGTTGGAAGCCTCAATGTTGACGCTATGAATATGGCTTGCTTATATTTATTTGAGTACATTGATTTTACAAGCTTTTCGAAACTTCACACTCAAACAGCTACTAATAATTGCACAATCCAACTGGCCCAATTTAATATTGTTAAGGATGAAATAATATTTACAATTAAAGCTGATAGATTTTTACGTAACATGGTAAGAGCCATTGTAGGTACATTACTTGAAATAGGAAAAGGTAAAATGAAACCTGATTATATTAAGGCGATTATCGAAGCAAAGGATAGGAGCAAGGCTGGTTATTCGGTACCTGCACAAGGGTTGTTTCTTGAAAAGGTAGTGTATCCTTAAACCTTTATTTTGGCAGTAAGTATATCAAAAAAACTTTCTTCCAAAATTTCAAATCAGTATCAGGGCAAATGTATCAATATATATATTGCATTTATTTTCTTTGAGAAAATCTGTGTCTTCTCTGTGATACTTTGTGTTATAGATATTTCACAAAGGCACATAAAGAAGACTCAAAGGTGCACAAAGAAGAAATAATTATCCTATATAGCTAATAAACAGTAATATAAAAATTAGATGTATTAGCCCTAAAATCAGTATAATGAAACAACAGCAATTTTTTAAGTTTTGTATATTTGCAAAAGCATATGCTTATTCTAAGAGTAAATATTGCTGAGTTTTATTCGTTGCAATATTGTAAGATTAATAATAAATATAACTATGAAAAGGACTATTATAATTAAACTAGCCCCAATAATGCTTTTGATTTTGGGATTAAATTTAGGAACTAGTTTGTACTCACAAACTGTTGTTCAATGGTATACATCCATGGGTGATTTTCGTGTACAGTTAAGGGAAGACTTAGTTCCAATGACAGCGCAAAATTTTGTTGATCTCACAAACGATGAGTTTTATGATGATTTTATCTTTCATAGAGTTATTAGTGGTTTTATGATTCAGGATGGTTGCCCCAATGGTAATGGAACCGGTGGTCCGGGTTACACATTCGACGATGAATTTCATCCTGACTTGCGTCATGATCAACCCGGTATCTTATCGATGGCAAATTCAGGACCAAACACAAATGGGTCGCAATATTTTATAACTGTTGAGCCAACCTCATGGCTTGATGATGTGCATTCTATTTATGGTAAAGTTATGGATGGCATGGAAGTGGTTTTTGCCATTAGTGAGGTTGAAACGAATAGTAATGATAAACCACTGATTGATGTTGTAATTGATAGTATTAGGATTGTTGTTGGCGATCCTGTAATTGAATTAACAGCTCCACTTGCAGGAATGAAGTGGAACGGTCATTTCCAGAACGAAATACGGTGGGATAGCGAGTTTATTGCTGATGTTAGAATAGAATTTTCTTCAGATAATGGAGCAACATGGACTGATATTGTTGAGTCAACATCAGCCCATCCACGATCTTATTCATGGACTGCTCCAGCTAATCTTACCTCAACAGAGTGTTTACTTAAGGTAAGTGATGCGGCTAATCCTGATATATTTAGTATTACCGATGCGCCATTTACGATTTGTAATATGGAGTTAATTACTCCTAATGGGTATGGCTTTTACAGAGTTGGTTCTCTCGTTGAAGTGACTTGGAGTAGTGAAATGGTAGATGATTTAATTTTATCGTACAAAGCTTCCGCAGATGGTGATTGGGTTACCATAGTTGAAGGAGTTCCTGCTTCGGATAATTCATATATGTGGAGCCCGGTTGAGGCTACTTCATGGTGTAAAATACAATTGAAGGAAGTTGAGCATCCTGAAGCAATTGAAGAGTCGAGCAATAGATTCTTCGTTTTTAAGATTGATTTAACTTCACCTGCTGGGGCGGAAACATTGGATGGATATGATCTTTTTGATATAACCTGGGAAAGTGAAATTGTTGATGCTGTTAAAATTGAATTTTCATCAGATAGTATGGAAACATGGAGTGTAGTGGCAAGTAGTGTTCCTTCCGATGATTCGGTTTATAGCTGGATCGTACCTAATATCACATCTGAATACTGTTTTATTAAACTATCTTCTCCTGGCTTACCGGATATGTATTCAATAAATCAAAGTGCTTTTTCCATAACTGAAACTGTGGGAATTGATGACCAATTAAAAAATAGAGATGTCCATCTAACTATATTTCCCAATCCAGTTACAAATGCAATCAATGTTTCATTTTCTGTTGATAAAGAGTGGAGCAGTAATAATCAAATTGAAATTTACAATACTACGGGTCAATTGGTATACACTCATACGGAAAGAATAAACGCATTTGGATCACAAATTTTGATTCTTGAGCTAGGTAAATTACCAGATGGCGTATATATTTTAAAGTTAGTGGGAGCTTCAAAAAACGCTTCTAATATATTTATTAAAAAAACGAATTAGAGATTTAAAAGCTTGTCAAGGTATCTTGTGAAATAATATATCTTTGCACCTCAAAAAAATACTGTTATGGCATTTGTTAATTCCTTTGAAAAAGAAGGTAACTTTCTTTTTAAACATCGTGGTGAGTTTCCTATTATATTATTTTTATTGGCTATTCCGGTAGTTTATTTTACCGATATTGAATTTTTAAGTACTTCAACCCAAGGTGTTTTAATGTGGGTAGCTATAGGGTTAAGTGTTTTGGGTTTTGTAATTAGAGCCATATCAATTGGTACAACTCCAAAGGGAACATCTGGCAGAAACACAAAAGAAGGTCAGGTTGCCGAGTCGTTAAACACAACCGGCATTTATTCAACTGTTCGCCATCCATTGTATCTGGGTAATTATTTTATGTGGATTGGGATTGTGCTTTTTACATTTAATTTTGAATTCGTCATAATCATTACACTTGCATTTTGGCTTTATTATGAGCGGATTATGTTTGCCGAAGAGAGATTTCTAGAAAGAAAGTTTGGAGATGCCTACATGGATTGGGCAAATCGCACTCCGGCATTTATTCCATGCTTAAAAAAGTTTAAGAGGAATGTAGTACCGTTTTCATTAGTAAGTGTACTACGTCGTGAATATTCAGGAGTACTCGCCACGGTTGTTGGGTTTGTGTTTATTGATGATTTAAGAAGGTATTTTACTGATGACATTTTTGTGGTTGAAACACCTTGGCATTATGCGCTCGTTGCTGCAATTGTTGTTGTTATAATACTAAGAAGTTTAAAACATTATACTTCCGTATTGAAAGAAGATGGTAGATCGTAGTTAACCAATTACGTATTCCTTTTTTTATCATAGTAATTTCCCATTTGGTGATTCCATATTTTTTGGATATATTAATTTGTGATGAAAATATATTCTTAATTATTAAGAATTACTATATTTGACATCCACAAAAAAACCAATAAATTGAAAAAGATAATTGTATTAGGTGCCGGATTAATAGGTAAACCAATCGCCATTGATTTGGCCAATGATGATATTTTTGAAGTAGCTATTGCTGATGTAAACCAGAAACAACTGGATGCAATTAGTGATACTCGGATACAAAAAATACAGCTAGACCTTCAAAATACCACCAAACTTACTTCGCTATTACAAAAATTTGATTTTGTGGTCAATGCAGTTCCTGGTTTCATGGGCTATGATTGTCTTAAATCATGCATTAACGCTGGTAAAGATATTGTAGATATTGCTTTCTACCCCGAAGATGTTTTTGGCTTGGCTGATTTGGCAAAGGAAAAAAATGTTAGAGTGATTTGTGATATGGGTGTAGCTCCAGGAATGAGTAATTTGCTTGTGGGATATGCTGCTTCTAAACTAGACAAAGTACACAAAGCTGATATTTATGTGGGAGGGCTCCCCAAGATACGTTCGAAGCCATGGGAATATAAGGCTGTTTTTTCACCTAGCGATGTAATTGAAGAGTACACACGACCAGCACGTGTAGTTAGAAATGGCCGCATAGTTACAGTTGCTCCTTTAACAGAAATTGAGTTACTTGAATTTGATAGCGTAGGAACCTTAGAGGCTTTTAATAGTGATGGTTTGCGATCACTTCTTTTTACAATAAAGGCAGATCATATGAGTGAAAAAACTTTAAGATATCCTGGCTATGCTGAAAAGATACAACTTTTAAGTGATAATGGCTTTTTTAACCCCCAGAAGATTGATGTTGATGGTAAGCAAGTTTCTCCCCTTGATTTGACATCCAAATTGCTTTTTAAGCAATGGAAACTAAATGAAAATGAAGTTGATATTACTGTTATGCGAATAGTTGTTGAAGGGGAGAAGTTAGGAAAAGAAATTCGATATAGTTTTAATTTATATGATGAGTTGGATCCTTTAACTGGTGTACATTCTATGGCACGAACCACAGGTTATACGGCATCAATGGCAGTGAGATTGCTAGCAGAAAACAAATTTACCAAAGCAGGTATTAGTGTTGGAGAAATGATGAGCAATGATGAAAATATTGTAAATTTTATGCTTGATGGATTAAAGCAACGAGGAGTTATCTACGAAAGTAAAATCGAGAATTTATAACTTATATAAAGGATTAATTTGTAATCTAAAACCAAGGACTTAGTGGCAAATAAGAGAAAAAAATATGGTGCTTTTGGAGGGGTATTTGCACCTTCAATTTTAACCATATTAGGGGTTATCATGTACCTTCGTTTGGGCTGGGTTACTGGTGTAGCAGGCTTGTGGGGAGTTATTGCTATTATAGTTTTAGCTCATGTAATCTCAATTACTACCGGTCTTAGTATCTCTTCAATAGCTACCGACAAAAAAATAAAAGCTGGCGGAATATATTATCTCCTTTCGCGATCGTTGGGTTTGCCAATGGGTGGTGCAATTGGAATAACACTTTTTATAGCAACAGCACTAAGCATATCACTTTATATTGTTGGTTTTACTGATAATTTTTTATCAATTCCTATTATTGCAAACTTCTTAAATATAACAGAAGTTAGCTTAATTCATGTTCGGATAACCGGCACATCGATTTTAATCATACTAGTGATTATTGGTCTTATTAGTACCGAAACTGCCATTAAAACTCAGTTTGTAATTCTTGGTGCAATTATTCTTTCATTAATTTCCATAGTGTTGGGTTTACTTGTATTTAATACCGACCCTGCTACTTCAGAAGCCTTAGTTTCTCCAACGCCCAGAGATTTTTCCTTTGTGGAAATATTTGCAATATTTTTCCCTGCTGTAACTGGTTTTACTGCAGGCGTTGCCATGTCGGGTGATTTAAAAGATCCGAAAAAAGATATTCCCAGAGGAACCCTATTGGCAATTGCAGTTGGTTTTGTTGTGTACATTTCAATGGCTTTATTATTTTACTTTTATGTTGATAATAAGGTACTTGTTAACGATTATAATTTTTTGATTAAGATTGCATGGATCCCATTCTTGGTGATTGCAGGAATATGGGGTGCGACATTATCCTCAGCACTTGGTGGATTACTTGGTGGTCCACGTATACTTCAAGCAGTTGCAAGAGATAGAATTATACCTAGAATATTAGCCAAAGGACACGGCAAAAATAATGAACCGCGAAATGCTTTAGTATTCACTTTTGTATTGGCCGAATTGGGAGTTCTTATTGGAGATCTTAACATTATTGCGGGTATTGTTTCAATGTTTTATTTAACTGCTTACGGATTTATTAACATATCATTTGCTCTTGAAAAATGGGCAAGTACTGACTTTAGGCCTTCTTTTAATATACCCATGTGGGTTGGCATCCTTGGATTTGTAGCCACATTTTTTGTAATGATACAGCTCGATATTATATCGATGATGGGGGCAATGATAATTTTAATTTTAATTTATTATTTAATTAGAAAAAAGCAATTGCGTTTAGCAATGGGTGATGTGTGGCAGAGTGTAGGTGCATCGATCTTAAGGACTGTATTAATCAAACTTGATCAGGCAAAGGTTGTAGAGCGAAATTGGAGAGCAAATATATTACTCTTTAGTGGGGGTAAAAGTAGTCGCCCACACCTTATCGCATTTGCTAAATATTTGGTGGGTAAGCATGGTATGATATCGAATTTTGACCTAGTACTAAATACAACATCTAAGGTACTATTTCCAAAGCATAAGCAAGCAATTCCCGAGGATGAAAGAAATGAGGGTGATGAAGGCGTTTTTTCCAGAAGACAAGAATGCAGTAATATATATGCAGGAATTAAAAGCATATCAGCTACTTATGGTTTTTCGGGGGTTGAACCTAATACCGTGCTTTTGGGGTGGGCCCGTCAAACAGATGACCCTGTTGGTTTTGCACAAATGCTTAAATATTTAACCGAATTGGATCTAAATGTAGTGTTGCTCGATTACGACGAATTACGTGGTTTTGGTGAGTATCAGCAAATTGATATCTGGTGGCGTGGTGGTTCAAATAATGGTAACTTGGTGCTGTCTCTCATAAAATTTATTCGTCTTTCGTATGAGTGGCGTAATGTTACGGTAAGGTTAATGATAATTAACAATGATAAACAAAAGGAAACAAAAATAATTCGTGATGCTAAAAGAGTATTAAACGGTATGCGAATGGAAGCCGAAATACGTATTATAAATAATGAAAATAAACTTCCAATCAACCAGGTAATTCAAATTGAGTCGGAAGATGCTGATTTAATATTTTTAGGCATTGCTGATGTGGAAGAAGGTAGAGAAATCGAGTTTATTGAAAGAGCTGATTATTTATATAAAGATTTGGGCACCATTGCAATTGTAAGGGCTTCATCATTTTTTAAGGAAATTAAAATTGGAATGTAATATTTTCGATATTATTCCATAAGTCGTTTCTCACCAGTTAGTTTCCTTATTGTCGATACGTCTTCGCTAACTTCCAATGTTCCTTTGTAATTCCCATTCTTATCCCGTAAAGCATAATATCGGATAAGTAAAAATTTATCTCCCATTTCTATCCAAAAACTCTCCTGGTCCTTTTCTCCTGATTTGAATTTGTCCATCAATTCTTTCACAATATGTACGCTTGATGGCGGATGGCAGTTTTCAACTAATCGACCAATAATCGCTTTTGAGCGAGGAAAAATACGATGACTTGGTGTTGAAAAATATCTAACTTCATCATTTTCATCAACAAAAGTAACATCAACCGGCAAATTATTAATCATCATTATTATCTGTTCAATTGATAACTGACCTGTTTCCAAATCTACCAAACTATCTGTAAAATCGTTGCTATTAAGGATTTTAGAAGCCTGATCAAATTTATTATCAGATATCTTATTTCTTTCTAATTTCTCTGGTGGAGATATAAATGCAAACCCAACCTCATAACTTTGATGTTGCATGGAAATCCACTCTTTATCCATTATTAGCTTTGTGATAACTGGAAATAATATATACTCCTCTCTAAACCTAATGGTGTACATAGCGAAAAACAGATCGCCAATTTTTCGGTTAAGAAGTTTCATGTCAGGTGATTGCTCCTTAGTAAGTTTGTTTATGTCTTTAATATTATGCCTAATGTCGTCATGGTACGACCACATTACAGATTGACATTGATATTCAGTAAGTTGTTTCTCAACATATGGGAATAGTATGTTTTCTTTTTTAATATAATGAACCTCAAAGTCATTAAGTTCCGTAACTTTTGAGCCAATGTCTTTGAGAATATTTTGAAACTCGGTGTCCGAATTATTTTTACTATTCAGTTTCTTTATAAGAGGCCTAAGATTAATTAGGCGAGTGTTTAGTTCATTATTTTCATGCCATAAAGATGCCAAAAATGGAACTTTAGTATAATCGGGTATTGTTTGATTTATCAAACCTCGGTAAAACATATTTAATACTTTATTTATACCAAGTTTTAGATCTGTGAGATCTATTTGATCTTTAACTAACCTGTCCACAATAACAATTACATCAAAAGGCTGCACGTTGTCAATTGCTTCTTCATACTTTTTAACAAGGTCAATGCCCTTTCCCCCATTTATTATTTGTTTTGCAAAATCATAAAGTTCGTCAATGCGTTGCTCAGTATTATTTATATATTCTGACATGTTTATTCAATTTTATTTAATTTTTCAAAGATACGAAAGTGAAGTGAAATGGGACAATTTGTTATATTGATTTCGTAGTTTTTCGAATAAAAAGATGGGAGGGGTTAATCTTCCCTCGGATCGCCTTGTAACGGAAGTTTAGCAAGTTTTTCAACTTCAATGCTTGCATAGCCAAACTCACTAACAATTTTACCAAGTATTAAATAAACGCCAGGACCTCGAAAAGGGTAGCTTCTTAATGAATCAGGAAAATGTGTAGTATCGAAAAATTCACCTGATACATCCAAGAAAGTTCCGAAATACATTAACTCATTTTTTACAGTTTTTACATATTTAATGGTAACAAGTAAGCCAACCAACTTTACTTTTTTCCCAATCATGTTATCCAAATCACAAGCAAGGGTTTTACCTCTGAAACTTGTTTTAAGCATCTCAAAATATGTATTCGTTACTGGAAACCCCAATAGTTCTATTTCATCGTATGCATCTTCTAAGGAGTTGTGTACAAGTTTAGGAAGTGTAAATTGCTTACCTTTACTTTCGAACAGGCGTTCTGATTTTGGTGGTTGTTTATTGGTTTTTTGTAGTAAGTGAGCTTCCCATAATAATTCTGATTTTGGTTTTTTAGTAAAGCTAAATCCCCCAACTTTTACAAGAAGAAGTAGTTGCTCGATACCGAGAGTAATTCGTTGTATGAAGTCTTCCAGACTAGTGTATTCTCCTCTATTGTTACGTTCGTTAACAATTGCTTTTTGCAGCCGATTCTCAAGTTTTGAAATATGAACCAATCCTATGTAGATGTTATTGCCTGTAATATTTGTATTTATATCACTTTTATTTACACAAGGCAGGTTAATGTTTCCTCCTTGTCGTTTTGCTTCATTGAAGTAAACCCACGAATGATAAAACCCACCAAAATTATTAATAACAGCCACTTGAAACTCGAGTGGATAGTGAGCTTTTAAAAACAGGCTCTGAAAACTTTCAATTGCATATGATGCGGAATGTGCTTTTGAGAATGAGTAACCTGCAAAACTCTCAATTTGTCGCCAAACTTCCTTGGTTATCTCATCAGGGTAACCTCGCTTTTTGCAATTTTCAAAAAACTTTTCTACTATTCGTTTAAATTCATTCTTGCCACGATGTTTACCACTCATGGCTCTCCGCAATACATCGGCATCAGCTAAATCCAATCCCGCAAAATGATGACAAACTTTTAATACATCCTCTTGGTAAACCATAACACCATAGGTTTCTTCCAGTTGCTCTTTCATAACCGGATGTATGTATGTAAATTTATCAGGATTGTGAAAACGGTAAATAAACTCACGCATCATACCTGATTTTGCAACACCTGGTCTGATTATTGAACTAGCAGCCACAAGTGTAAGATAATTATCACATTTTAATTTCTTGAGTAGTCCTCTTGTTGCTGGGCTCTCGATATAAAAACAACCATTGGTTTCAGCTTTTCTAAGCTGTGTTTTTACTTTAGGATCATTTTTAAATTTTTCTATCTGATGCACATCAACACTTATTCCTTGATTTTTTTTAATTAGTTCAACCGCGTCATTAATATGACCAATTCCGCGTTGGCTTAGGATATCGAGTTTTTCAAAACCAATATCTTCGGCCACGTACATATCCCATTGAGTTGTGGGAAACCCTGCCGGAGGCAAATCAAGTGCGGTGTAACAAGTGATTGGGTTTTCGGAAATAAGAATTCCTCCGGCATGAATACTCCGCTGGTTAGGAAATCCAACCATCATTGAGGCTATTTGATATATGTGTTTTGTTATATTATTTCTATTTTTCTCAGCCTCAGGGTTTTTTGTTAATGCATCAATTTCTGATTTTGGGAGGCCATGTACTTTACCTAATTCCCGATATATGGATTTCCCTTTAAAAGTAACAGAGGTTCCTAAAAAAGCGGTATGCTCTTTACCATATTTATTAAAAATATATTCTTGTATTTTTTTTCTGTCCTTCCACGAATAATCAATGTCGAAATCAGGAGGTGAAGAACGTTTGGGGTTAATAAATCGCTCAAAATATAAGTTTAATTCAATGGGGTCAACATCTGTAATTTTTAAACAATAGGCCACAACACTATTTGCACCACTCCCACGACCAACATGATAGTACCCCTGTGCCATTGAATACCTGATAATATCCCATGTTATTAGAAAATATGCTGAAAATCCAAGCTCATTGATTATTTTTAACTCATTAACAACTCTTTTTTTTGCCTGAATGTTGTTCTTCCCGTATCGATACTCCATACCTTTGAAAGCTAGTTTCTCGAGTAGAATTTTATCTTCAATTTTGCTATTGGTAAATAATTTTTTGTTTTTACTCTCTTTATACTTAAAATTTATTTGGCAATTTTCAATTATAAACTTTGTGTTGTCAATTATTATTTTGTATTGATGAAAAGACTGAAGTATTTTCTGTTCAGTAATAAATATCTCATCTTTTTTTGTATACATATTAGGCTTCAACTGACTGAACAGTATGTTGTGGTCAATCGCCCGTAGGTTTTTGTGTAGATACCATGTGCTTTTGTTTGCAAAAGTTATTGGTTGTTGAATTACCATTTTAGAGAGTACGCTATCGTCAAGAGTGATTAGCTTATTAATCTGAGATGGTTTAATACCAATATATTCATTAGACTTTAGACTGCCGTATTTTGTTTTCCCAAAAGGATATAATACATAAACGTTTTCAAAAAATGGTGCAATGGAAGAGTGATTTTTTTCTTTAAGGTTAATTGCGGTCATGTAATCATTTAGCTCGCGAAAACCTTTGTTGTTTTTAGCAATACCAATAAACATAAGTTCGTCTCCATCCCGAAATTCGATTCCTGCAATAGGTTTGATTCCGTTTGAATTACATGCTTTTACAAAATCAATGATCCCCGAAGAATTATTTATATCAGTTAGAGTAAGAGCCTTAATATTTTGTTTTGCTGCTTCTTTAACAAGGTTATCAATGGAGTATGTTCCGTAACGAAGACTGTAGTATGAGTGTGAGTTAAGGTACATTTACGTTCGCATTGAAAAGAAATCATTTTATCGGTTCAGATTTGTCAATATTAAATCAGTAAAAATATTTAGTTGAACTGATCCCGAGCGATAGTCTAGGGATCTCATTTGTTTATTCCACACATCTTGATATGTAATATATAAATTTAAATTCGATTAAGATGCCTCGTCGCTTGTTGCGATAGAGTTTCATTGTAGCTATTTATTTTTAAGATTATTATAAGCTTGGCGAATAATAGGCCTCATGGTAATCTAAACCAACGAAATACCTGTGTAACTTTCAGGGCTAATTCTTTTTAACTCTTCTTTAATTTTATCGTTAACATCAAGGTTGTCAATAAATCTATGAATAGAATCTCTAGTTATTTTTTCATTTGTCCGAGTAAGTTGTTTAAGTGCCTCATATGGATTGGGATAGTTTTCTCTGCGCAGAACGGTTTGTATTGCCTCGGCAACAACTGCCCAATTATTTTCGAGATCTTCAGCAAGTTTCTGCTCATTTAATATGAGTTTATCCAAACCCTTCAGCAAAGATTTAAATGCAATTAGCATATGTCCAATGGGGACTCCTATGTTACGAGTTACAGTTGAATCAGTCAAATCGCGTTGTAGTCGTGAAATTGGAAGTTTCTCTGCTAAATGATGAAATATTGCATTTGCCATGCCAAAATTTCCCTCAGCATTTTCAAAATCGATTGGATTTACTTTATGTGGCATTGCCGAAGAACCAATTTCCCCTTCAACTATTTTTTGCTTGAAGTAATCCATTGATATGTATGCCCAGACATCTCTACTAAAATCAATCAATATTGTATTTATCCTGCCTAAATTTTGAAAATAGGCAGCAAGATTATCGTAATGCTCTATTTGGGTTGTCGTTTTTTGTCTATTAATTTTCAGACCTTTATTTAGAAATTCACATGCGAAATTTTCCCAATCAATATCGGGGTAAGCTACTTTATGAGCATTCATGTTACCTGTTGCTCCACCAAATTTTCCAGAAAAAGGATTACTTTTCAGCATCATTATTTGATTTTCAAGCCTCTCAACAAAAACGTAGATTTCTTTTCCGAGCTTAGTGGGTGAAGCTGGCTGACCATGGGTACGTGCCAGCATTGAAATATCTTTCCAGTCAAACGCGCGAAAATTAATTTTCTCAACTAATTCTTCAAGGAGTGGAAGTAATACTTGTTTATGAGCATCTTTCAGTGAAAGAGGTACTGCTGTGTTATTAATATCCTGTGATGTTAATCCAAAGTGGATAAATTCTTTATATTCACTCTGGCCGATTTCTTCAAAGCACTCTTTAACAAAATATTCTACAGCTTTAATGTCGTGGTTTGTAGTTCGTTCAATTTGCTTAATGGCAAGAGCATCAGCTGGTGAAAACTTCTTGTAAATTTCTCTTAGCCGTTCAAATTGCTTAGCATCAAAGTTTGATAATCCTGGTAAAGGTATATTACATAAAGCTATAAAATACTCAATCTCAGTTTGTACTCGATATTTAAAAAGTGCGTATTCTGAGAAGTAATCTGATAACTCATTCGTCTTATTTCTATATCTGCCATCTATTGGTGATACCGCAGTAATTGATGAAAGTTCCATGTTAATTATTTTGCTTCAAAATTAAGTATTTTTTATTTCAAAATATCGATAATACTTTAATAGAACTCATCAAAACTATAAGGTATTAAAATAATTTCTATTTTAGCTTATTTAAAATAATTCTAAATTACATGAGTAAGTCTATTCAAATCCGACCAAAGTACAGTATACCAACGGAATTGCCGCCAAATTTGATAGCTGATGAGGTTAGTTTAATGCTAAATGAGTCGAATGATATTAATGGAAGAATTATTAATAACAATATATATTTGAGTTTGACTGAAGATAATTTGCATTATTGGTCTCCGGTACTTAATGTTAAAATTAATAAGGCTGATAATGGTTCTTTAATTAAAGGTTTTGCGGGTCCAAATCCAAAAGTATGGGCAACTTTTATGGTATTTTATGGATTGGCAATTATGCTATTAATTTTTGGTGGATCGCTTGGTATTTCGCAAATGATGTTGGGAATTGACTCGTACTGGATTTGGAGTGTGCCAGTTTCCATAGTTTTGTTTGCATTTATATTCATTGCAGCAAAATACGGGCAATATTTAGGAGCTGAGCAATTGTTGGAATTGAGTAATTTTCTTGATGGAGCTATTTTAAGTGCTGAAAATAAAAATGGAAGTTAGTTTTACTACATTATTGTATTCAATTACAATGGAAATTCTATTTATAAACCACAAACAAATAATCCATCAAAAATATGCAACTTAATGTTAATTCGAAAGCAAATGAGTTAAACTGCAATGATGTGTTTGGCAATTCTTTATCCTGGGAAATGTATAAAGGCAAAAAAATACTATTGTCTTTTTTAAGGTTTACCGGATGTCCGGTTTGTAATTTACATGTTTATGAGTTGCTTGAAAAAAAAGATGATCTTGATAAAAAAAACATATCCGTAATAATTGTATTTGAATCAGATACAAGTACCATCTTAAAATATATAAAAAACGAAAACCTTCCATTCACATTTATTAGTGATCCAAATCAAGTTTTGTATGAAAGTTATTCTGTGGAAAAGTCATGGGGGAAGTTTATTAAATGGGGTTTGACTTTATCTGGTCTTTCAAATGGCGTAAAAGGATTTATGAAATATAATAAATTTTCATCCATGAAAGGAACCTCCAATCGTGTGGAGGCCGAATTTTTAATTGATGAAAGTGGTATTCTAGAGACGGTTCATTATGGTAGCAAGGTAGGTGATTATATACCTATTTCCAGCTATTTATAGAAGCACAACAAATTTTCACTAATTAATCCTCAATATCTACTACAATTGTGGAAGTGAACGCTGATGGAAATGCAGCAAAATATCCCACCGCATCATTATTTACATTTGAACTTACATTGGCAGGTGGCCCACTAAACATTGGGTCATTTGGCCCTATTTCATCCTTTAATTCTAATTGGAAATTAGCGTACTCCTCCGTAATATTTGAAAGTATTAATGTAAAAGTATCACCAGGTTTAACCTCATCTTCATATAGTATAAGTACAATTGCACCAGCAGTATAATTACCATTGTATAGCCTATCGTCACTAATATTAACACGCGATACACTATCTGTTAGCATCACACCATTCACCATTCCATTAAACATATAAAAATCAGTTGTTGGTGGTTCCCAGGCATATAAACGTACCATCCATCGTTTTCCATTTGGACTTTGTTCCAGAACAATTGAGTCAATGTTATCAGCAAGCTGCGGCATGGTCTCGTTGGCTTCATAATTTACTGTCCCATTTATTGGATCAGCAAGTGTTATGGAAAGGTTATATGTACTACCCTGTGCTCCAACATATCCATCTGGTGCAATATAATATCCCAAGTTTAATGAGTCTTCGGTGAACTCCACCGATAACTCACCGTTGTCAACCTTAACGATTGCTCCGCTAACGTTAGGTGGTGGCTCGTTTGAAAAATAATCAGCAGATTTTGTCAACCGTATGTATTGTTCACCTATCTGCGGTGTTATATTCCCAGCAACAACAAGTCTTGTATAAGTGGTTCCCAGGTCTATATCCATTTTTTCAGTGCATGAAACCATGATCGTTACTGAAATTATAATTATCAAGATATTAAATCTGAATAGACCGTATATGAAACTAGGTAGTTTGTGAAAAAGAGAATAATTCTCACCTTCAACCATTTTACTTTTAATTATTATCTTCTCTCTCATACTAAAATTTAAAATTGTAAGTAAATGATGGTATTATCCCAAATAAATAGGTCATTTCGGCATATGTAACATCTGGATTGTCAGGTTCAGTAACAAAATTAATCATGTAAGCATTGTGTCGATTATAAACATTATATAATGATATATTAAATTCATTATGCCATTTTCTACTACGTTTGTTATCTGGTTTATAGGTCACAGATAAATCTAACCTGTGATAATCAGGCATTCTATAGCTGTTCCTATCCGAGTAAACCGGTATAATTGTATTATTATATTCAAACCTACCCACAGGAAATGTTACAGGTTGCCCCGTGGAATATACCCATGTAGCACCAAAACTAAAATGTTTGTTTAGCACATAATTCCCCACAAACGATATGTCGTTGGGTCTATCGTAAGGTGAAGCATATGGGTTATTATCGTTTATGCCATCTATATCTCTCATGGCTTTGGATAGTGTATAACTTGCCCAACCTGTTAATTTACCAGTTGTTTTTTTTACCATTAGTTCGAGTCCATAGCCCCATCCTTTCCCACGTAGCATTTCGGCTTCCATGTGCTTGTTAAGCAGTAATTCGGCATGGTCCTTAAAATCAATTGCATTATTTGTTATTTTGTAATATGCTTCCGCAGATGTTTCGAACATTCCATTACTGAAATTTCTAAAATAACCAAGAGCAAGCTGATGGCCTATTTGAGGAAGTATATTTGGACTTGCCGGAAACCAAATGTGAAGTGGTGAACCAGCCGTTGAATTTTGTGCTTGTTGTATGTATTGGATATTTTTCGAATAACTAGCTTTAATTGATGATATTTCGTTTAATATGTAAACGATACCCAATCTTGGTTCAAATCCTGTGTAGGTATTAAAAAAGTCGCCGCTTGCATAGCTGGTTGAGTCAATTACATCACCAGCATTATCATAATTAAAAACTGTTGCAGGACCAATATTATTAAACATACTAATTCTTACACCATATTTAAGTATAAATAGCGAATTAAGCTTTTGTTCGTTACCAATGTAGATGGCACTTTCGAGTGCGTAATTATTAGGAAGTGCGTATTTTGTAATGAAAGATTCTTCTCCAATACCCTCAATTGTACCAGGGAAAAATGTATGATGCATTAATGATACTCCAAAAGTAACTGTGTTTTTCGAATTAAAATACCATGTAAAATCGCTTTTTAAGTTATAGTCAGTTAATGACGAACCCCAGTTAAACGCCCGTGGATTTCCTTCAGGGATACCTAAGTCATAATTGAACTTACTTGCCACAAAGGCAAAGTTGGAGAAAAGTTTTTCGTGAAATATATGATTCCATCTTATGGTGCCAGTTGAGTTTCCCCAGTTCATACCAAACATTCCAGTTTTAAAAACATCTTTCCCCATATATCCCGAAATGAAGACACGATTATTTTTGTTGATATTGTAATTTACTTTTGCATTAAGATCATAAAAGTAGAGTGTGTTATTTCGTAGGTTTTCATTATTGGAAAGTAGTAGAAAAACATCAGCATATGATCTACGGGCTGCAACCATAAATGATGCTTTGTCTTTTAGAATAGGTCCCTCAAGCATTAACCTACTGGATATTAATCCAATACCGCCATTGCCGTGGAACTCTTTAATATTTCCATCTTTCATTCTAACATCAATTAGAGAAGAAAGGCGGCCACCATATCTTGCAGGTAAATCACCTTTGTAAAGTTCAACACTTTTAACAGCGTCGTTATTAAAAACAGAGAAAAATCCCATTAAATGGCCTGAATTATATACAACAGCTTCATCGAGAAGTATTAGATTTTGGTCGGGACTACCACCTCGAACACTTAGCCCTGATGATCCCTCGGCAACGAATTTTACACCAGGAAGTAGTTGTAAGGCTTTAATTAGATCAATCTCGCCCATTAAAGCTGGTATGGATTGGATTGTTTTGCTGCTAATTTTATTTACACTCATTTGAGAACTAATAATATTAGCGTTTGCCGATTGTTCGGTAATAACAACTTCGTTAAGTTGTTCGCTTGATATTGCTAATTCAATATTGATAGTAGTGTCAGCAATTAAATTTATATTGAGTAACTTATCAGTGTACCCAAGGAATGAAAAAACTATTTCATAACTGTTGGAAGGTACGCTAATGGAGTAGTAACCATAGTTATTAGATGCTGTTCCTGCATTTATGTTTTTAATATAGATCGTTGCTCCAGGTAGAGTTTCACCATCTTTACTATCAGTTATATATCCACTTATAGTTACATTTTTGTCAGGTGACGCATTCAGCGAAATTGTAACAAAAAGCAATAGAATTATTGAGATTATACTTAATTTTATTTTCAAAAGCTTTTTTTTTGATTTATGAATTTACATATGTTTAAAGACAAGAATGTAGATGTAAAGTTGTAATTTATTTAATAATTAATCTAAAAGTGATGATGTCTGATGTTCCATTATCATTGTCGCAAACAGCAACTACCTGTAGTTCTCCACTTTCAGTAACATAGTTTACTGATATTCCTTCTAGTTTTTTTTCAAGTAGTTTGTTGTTATCCAATAATAATGAGGCTGTATATTCGCCATTGGACATTTCTGAAAATGGTATAATCCCCACATAACTACCTAATATGCTACCATCGTTAATTTCATCTTTTGTGTCCTCCATGGATGCAGTAAATATTAATCCTGAATTATCGGGATTAAGACACACACCAGAAAACCCCGATTGGACGCCATTGTATTTAGGTAATTTATATTTGTAGATATCAAAATCAGGAATTACATCGCTGTTTTTTATGTAGTTGAGGAAATTATCTCTATTTATTTTAATAATAATATTAGTGCTAACATTTCCTCGATGCATCAAATATGCATGTTCGTTGGAAAAAGCGATTCCCTCAATATTTATTTCATTCGTACTAGGAAGTTTAGCTTCCAGCTTAATATTTTCGTAAAGTGCTCTTAAATTTTTAGAGAAGATTACCCTATTGTCAATTAAGTCGATAATATACGCAGTGTCTCTAGTTATTTTAGACGAACCCGAAGAGATTACAACTAACTCTATTTTATTATCATATTTAATAACCTCAGCACCTTCAAAATCAGATTTAAGATGTTTAGGAGTACGGCCTTTTACGAGAGTATCTAGTGATGATATTTGAGTTTTATTTATTATTGTTAGGTTATTGTCTAGTTGGAAAAGCCATGGAGTATCATCACCAACAATATAGATAGTATGTTCGTTTATTCCAATGCCTGATGCTGATGATAGATTATCAAAATATGTACTGACTGGTTGCGATAATATTACTTGTTTCTCTGGCAAATTATTGCAAGAAGAAAGTATTAATAATGATATAAATAAAAAGGATGTTACTTTTAGTTTCACTATTTATGAATTGGTAATTGGTGTATAACGATTTTTGAGCAAAAGTAGTATATTTCGGTGATGGAATGTACTACCAAAGTCAATGAGCTTAGTCGTTCATTTATTCCTCTAGTTATTTGCACAACTATTTATTTTTAAATAAGGGCACAATTTTTGACTAAATGACTAACTTAAGACCAAATTTAGTTTCAATAACTAAATCATGAAGGAAGAAAAACGAAAACTTATATACGCATTGTTTATACCTGTAGGTTTACTATTCACCATGTGGGTAGTAAAACTGGTTGAATATAGTTTTGAAATTAGCTTTGCTAACTTTGGTAATTATCCGCTTGATATAAAAGGCCTTAAGGGAATTATACTTATGCCTTTTATTCATGGGAGCTGGGATCATCTCATGGCTAATTCCGTATCATTTTTAGTTTTATCGTCGGCACTTTTCTATTTTTATCGTAATATTTCCATGCGTGTTCTCATCGGAATTTGGTTGTTATCGGGTATTTGGGTTTGGTTTGGTGGCCGACCATCATGGCATATTGGCGCAAGCGGAATAATTTATGGGCTTTCTAGTTTTTTATTCTTTAGTGGTATAATTAGAAAAGATAGTAGACTTGCAGCTCTGGCACTTATCGTAACATTTTTATATGGTAGTTTAATTTGGGGAGTATTCCCTGATTTTTTTCCAAAAGAAAAACAAGTTAGCTGGGAGGGACATCTTGGAGGTGCTGTTGCAGGATTTATTATGGCAATATATTATCGGAACTCGGGTCCCACACAAAAAAAATATTCGTGGGAGTTTGAGGAGGATGAAGATGATGAAGACAATGATGATGGAGCCTACTGGAATGTTAAAAAGAATACAACCCACACATAAAAAAAGCGTTACTATTTTTGTTAGTAACGCTTTTTTTATTTCTTCTTATTTGTTTAACCGTGACTGAAGTTCTTCAAAAACATTTCCATACTTTCTAAGTACTCTGTCCCACTCGCGGTATAGCTCATCACTTTTAACACTTGTTCCAGGTCTTCTTGATTCTTCGCTAACAAGTTTTATTTTATATGTTAAAGGATCGGTATCACCTAGTTTCACAATTAACCTTGTACGAATTGTATTTTGCTTAAACGTTTGAATTACCCACGATGTTCGTAAATACCCAGTTTCTCTATCAGTAACTTCGATTACATCAAAATATGAAGTAACAATCATACTTATTAGTTTCCAAGCGTCTTTTTCTTCTTTTGTTGTTTTTAGCTCAATATCGATGTTTGCAATATCTGTTTGAACTGATGCATCATAAGCATCATCGCGTCTCATTTCAAGATAATACACCTTAGGGGGTACCGGGCTAGTTTTTTTATTACAGAATGTAATTTTTTCTAATAAGAAACCAACTTTTTTTACTTCTACTGTAACACAATTACCTTTGATTACTGTTATTTCAATGCTTCCTTTACCTAGTTGTTTACCATTTAAAAATATTTCGGCATCAGGTTCTGATACGCTAAATTGTATTTTCTTTTTACCTGCCATAGCATCAAATGAAAATACGGTACTCATTACAAAAATTAATATAATGCTTAATAAAGTGTAATTTTTCTTCATGTTAGGTGTTTGTTTAGTTAAAGAATATTAGTAGCTATTTTTTTGCAAAGATACCAAAAATATAATCAAATACTTTTTATTGGTATTTTTATCCATTATAAATAGCTTTGTATTTGGTTTTGAATGAGCGCTTTAAAATTATGATTTTGGTGTTAAATTGAACTTTTCTGGGTATTTTGCTGTTTTGTCGCGGTAAAAGTCTTCAATTACTTTCATGTCTTTTTCAACATCTCCGGTTGGATAAAATGGGGGGGCAACACCAGCTACTTTTCTCCCATAATCTATATATGAAAAAAGGATTGGTACTTTTGCCTGTACCGCTATGTGATAAAATCCCATTTTCCAACGTTTGGTAAGTTTTCTTGTTCCTTCGGGTGCAATACCTAGCATCATTGGATCGTATTCCTTAAACATATTTGCAACTTGTAGTACTTTACTGGTTGCTCTACTTCTGTCTACCGGAATACCGCCTGATTTTTTAAGTAATCCACCAAGAGGACCATCAAATGCTTCTTTTTTTATGAGCAAATTTATTGGAATTCCTTTAATCCAGCAGTATAACCTTCCCATCCAAAAATCCATGGTACTTGTATGTGGAGCAATAAGAAATATTGCCTTGGTTATTTCTTTGGGAACTCCACCTTCGGTTTTCCAACCGATAATGAAGTAAATAAATTTTGAAATAGTTTTCATTTTAATTGTTTTGAAATTTAATTATTAAAGAAGTAGCAGATCAATTTCCTTTAATAGTTCGTTATGATTTACCGGTTTCTCGAAAACGGCTTTTGCTCCAAATTTTAATGCGTTATCCAAATAATTTTCAGCTACTCCTAATCCACCGCCAGATATTGCAATAATTTTTACATTATCGTGTTTTGCTTTGAGGTTTAGGATAGTTTCTATACCCTCTTGCGCCGGCATAATAATATCAAGTATTACAATATCGGGAAGGTGTTTTTCATAAAGTAACTCGCATACTTTTCCATCTTCGGCAATAAACACCTCATGTCCAGCATTTTCAAAGGCACGTTGAAAAACATTACGTATATCTTTGTCGTCGTCGACTACTAAAATTCTTGCCATTTATTTTGGTTGACCTATGTTAACAAGACTGTTTATTTTGACGCGCTAAAAGTATATAAATATTTTAAGGTAGAGAAATTGGTTTTTTAATTTACAGATTGTTTGTGTTTTGCGGTGAGGATTGCAGCGATAGCTTGATGAAATACTGATGTGATTTTTGTAAGCAAAAGGGGGCTGACAGAGGAAGACACGGGATTGCTTAACAAAAATACAATCAGTATGAAGCAACTAAAGCGTAAAGCCGGTTAAACCGCCCATAAAAAAACATTGTTATGCAATGGCTCCTGTTTTAAGACCCATAAAGACTTGTTATTTTTGTAACAATTATTATGGATTAAATATGTGTACTAAGGATAAGATTTTTACTTTTGCATGTTGGTAGAATATAGTTAATGGAGTGAAAAAATATTTGATACAATAAAATAAAATGTACCGCAATGAATGCAAAAAACTTTGTGAATAGGCATAATGGCCCATCGGCAAATGATGTTAAAAACATACTGGATCGTATGGGTATTAATTCGGTTGAAGAGCTTATAGACCAGACTATTCCGGGCGATATAAGATTGAAAAATAATATTGATATTGAAGATGGAATGAGCGAATATGAGTTTTTGAAACACATGAAACAGCTCGCCAACGAAAACAAGATTTTTAAGTCGTACATTGGCATGGGATATTACAATACGATTATACCTCCAGTAGTGCTTAGAAATGTTTTTGAAAATCCTGGTTGGTATACTTCATATACACCATATCAAGCCGAAATTTCGCAAGGTAGACTCGAAGCTCTTTTGAATTACCAAACCATGGTTTCGGAACTTACCGGTATGCCAATTGCGAATTCGTCGTTACTTGATGAGGGTACAGCTGCGGCTGAAGCGATGTTGATGTTTTATAATTCGCGACCCAGAGCATTGGTTAAAAATAATGCCAATGTGTTTTTGGTGAGTGCTAATATGTTTCCGCAAACTTTAGCAATACTTAAAACAAGAGCTGAGTCGAAAAGAATTGTACTTAAAATTGTTGGTTGTGGTGATTTTGAGTTTAGCAATGAGGTTTTTGGTTGTATGATTCAATATCCTGATGAAAAGGGTAATATTCATGATTATAAAAATATTGTAATGAAGGCGCAAGGTAGCAGTGTTCCTGTTGCTGTGGCTTCTGATTTGCTTAGTTTAACATTGCTTACACCTCCCGGAGAATGGGGTGCCGATGTTGTTTTTGGATCATCGCAACGTTTGGGAGTGCCTTTGGGTTTTGGTGGACCACATGCTGCATTTTTTGCAACTACTGAAAACTATAAGCGTAATGTACCTGGTAGAATTATTGGTATTTCGAAAGATAAAAACGGGAATAGAGCACTTAGAATGGCTCTGCAAACACGCGAACAACATATTAAAAGAGAGCGGGCCACATCAAATATATGTACTGCACAAGCACTACTTGCAATTATGGCTGGCTTTTATGGTATGTATCACGGAAGTGATGGTTTAAAGACCATAGCTCTTAAAATTCATGCAATTACCGGAGCATTATCAAAATCATTGGTAAAACTAGGCTATAAACAACAAAACGATTTCTTTTTTGATACTCTTTATGTTGAACTACCTGAAAATGTAATTGTTGATGAACTTCGTGCTATTGCATTAAATCACGAGGTTAATTTAAGATACTTTGATGATAATAAGCACGTTGGTATTAGCATTGATGAAACAATAAATGAAAATGATGTGACTACCCTAGCTGCAATATTCGCAAAGGCTGCAGGTAAAGAAAACTTTGAGTTAAGCTTTCCGGAAGAAAGTGCTGAGGCAATGGAGTTTATTCCTAAGGAACTAGTACGTACATCTGATTATATGATTCATGAAGCTTTTAGCAGCTATCATTCGGAAACCGAAATGATGCGTTACATGAAAAAGCTTGAGAATAAAGATTTAGCATTAAACCGCACGATGATTCCATTGGGTTCGTGTACAATGAAGCTTAATGCAGTAAGTGAGCTTATGCCAATTAGTTGGCCCGAATTTACAGATATTCATCCTTTTGTACCTATTAAACAGGCTAAGGGTTATTTGGATATTATTAATGATATGAATAGGATATTATGTGAAGTAACTGGTTTTGCAGCAGTTTCATTTCAACCTAATTCGGGTGCTGCAGGTGAGTATGCCGGGTTATTAGCCATAAATGAATACCAGAAAAGTATTGGACAATCGCAACGTAATATTTGTTTGATTCCAGCTTCGGCACATGGCACAAATCCTGCAAGTGCAGTTGTTGCAGGTTATAAGGTTGTGGTTATTAAGACTGCCGAGAATGGTAATATTGATATTGATGACCTAAGTTTGAAAGCCGAAAAATATAAAGATGAACTTGCTGCAGTAATGATTACATATCCGTCAACTCACGGTATTTTTGAAGAGGGCATACGCGAAGCAATTAGCATAGTTCACGAAAATGGCGGACAGGTTTATATGGATGGTGCAAATATGAATGCACAGGTTGGACTTACAAATCCTGGATTTATTGGTGCTGATGTTTGTCATTTAAACCTTCATAAAACATTTGCAATACCACATGGTGGAGGTGGTCCAGGTGTTGGCCCAATTGGTGTTGCTGAGCATCTTGTTCCATTTTTACCGGGTCATATTATGTCTCATATTAAAGAAAGACAAAATAAACCTTCGGTTTCGTCAGCTCCTTTTGGTAGCGCTTTGGTATTGTTGATTTCATATGGATATTTGAAATTATTAGGTTCAAAAGGATTGTTGGAGGCAACTAAAATGGCCATACTGAATGCAAATTATATGATGAATGAATTGAAAGATCATTATCCAATTTTGTATCGAGGAAGCAAAGGAAGTGTTGGGCACGAGATGATACTAGATTGTAATAAATTTAGTAAAACTGCAGGCATACAGGTAGCTGATATTGCGAAAAGGTTGATGGATTATGGTTTTCATGCTCCTACTGTTGCATTTCCGGTGCATGGAACTTTGATGGTTGAGCCTACGGAAAGTGAGCCTTTACAAGAAATGGATTATTTTATAGAGGCCATGAAATCCATTAGAGAGGAGATTAGAGAAGTAGAAGAGGGTAGGGCTGACAAGGAAAATAATCTTGTGGTAAATGCACCACATACAGCTGAAGTACTTATTGCTGATAATTGGGAAATGCCCTATAATCGTGAAAAAGCTGCCTATCCACTTGAGTGGGTTCGCGACAATAAATATTTCACACCAGTTTCTAAAATTGATGATGCTTTTGGAGATAGGAATTTATGCTCATGTTTACCCATTGAGGAGTATGTTGAGAAATAGTAATTACTCTAATTGATTTAGAAATTTTGATAATCTGAATAGTTAGATAAATCGGATAATTCCATCTTTATTTTATTGTTCCACTTGTGTTGTTCTGTGGTGTTGATACTATGGTTGGTTTCTTTATCGTAAGCTTTTTGATAATATGAGTATTGTTTTTCGAGGTTTGCTTGAATCCGATCGACAGTCCTTTGATTAAATTTGTTTGAGTTAATTAACTCAACAATCTCTTTATGAAGCTTTCTTCCGAATAATTCGCAGATATCAAAATGAAGTTGCTCGTGTTGTAATATGTAGGTAATCTTGTCCGATTCTTTTATTTTGGGGCTAAACCACGATTTGCCACAGTAAAACCTCACAAAAATACTTCCGCTTATTTCACCATCATTATCAGTTATTTCATAGCCAAAACCGCTATATGTGCTTGCAACCGAATTACCGTAATTCCATTTTTTGGTTGCTTTAAAATTATCTCTGGTAAGTTTTATTTTTTTTTGCCAATCAATTGCCCTACCATCTGGCGTTTTAACACAGCTAGATTTATTAATAAAAGAGCTTAAGATTAGCACAATGCTTATTGAAAGTAGAAATATGTTTATTGTTGGTAGTAATCTTTGCATATAGTGCTATTAGTTTTCTAAAATACAAACTCTAACTTAGCTTGGTATTAGTATAAATCAAAAACGTAATAATCAATATTAAGTTGTTGTAGGTATGGAAGTCTTTTTAAATATTTTCTTTCAAAATGAAAAAAAAAGTAATTCAGTCTGTTTATTGGCAATAATTGGAATTGTAATTATTAGATAAAAAAATAGCCCACCTAATTGGCGAGCTACTCTTTTATCTAATAATTTATTTTGTTTTATCAGGATAAGCTGGAATATTAGGAAGAGGTTTGTAATCTTTTAGTTGTTCCAAAATTACTTCAATAGCTTTATTAAGCTGTTCATCTTCGCCGGCATATTCTTTTGCAGGATCGTTGTCAATAACAATATCAGGGTCAACACCATAACCTTCAATTACCCAGTTGCCATTTTCATCGAATGGTGCAAACTCAGGTCGACGTAAGTCACCACCATCAATAAATGGCATTGAACCTCTAATACCAACAACACCACCCCATGAGCGTAAGCCAATTAAAGTTCCCATATTCATCTTTTTGAACTGGTAAGGGAATAGGTCGCCATCAGAAGCAGAATAGTTATCCAATAATAATACCTTTGGTCCGCGCATGGTTTCGCGAGGTTTTGTGTTAACATTATTATTTCTCGACATTCCATAAAGCACTACTTCACGATTAAGTCGTTCAATAATCATTGGCGATACATTACCACCACCGTTACCACGGTCGTCAATTATTAACGCCTTTTTATTCAACTGTGGGTAAAAATGTTTTACAAATTCATTTAAACCACCTGCACCCATGTCTGGGATGTGAATGTATCCAACTTGTCCGTTGGTAGCTTTATTTACTTTTTCGATATTTCCCATAACCCAGGTATAATAGTATAAACCCGACTCATCAGCAGTTGGAATCACAATAATATCACGAGAACCATCAGCATTAGCTTTTGAATTAACTGTTAACAATACCTGTTGGCCAGCTGTCCCAATTAGTTGGCTATAAATATCATCAACATCAACAAGAGAAGCTCCGTTTATGGCAATAATATACTCACCTTCGCTAACATCAATGCCAATTTCTGTTAATGGCGATCTTCCTTTGTCTGTCCAGTTTTCGCCCATAAGTATTTCATCTATAACAAAATAACCTGACTTATCTTTGCTTATTTTGGCACCAAGCAATCCCATTTTAATACGGTTTGGTTTTGGTTTATCACCACCTAATACATATGCATGACCAATACTAAGTTCGCCAATCATCTCGCCAATTACGTAATTGAGGTCATTTCGGTTATTAACATAAGGTAGTAATACCGAATATTTTTTCTGAATTGAAGGCCAATCTAATCCATGCATATTTGGTGCATAAAAGAAATCACGCATTTGTCTCCATGACTCATTATAGATTTGTGCCCATTCTTCTTTAAGGTTAACCATTACTTTCATATTGGCTAAATCAAGAAAGTGATCAGCTTTAATTTTACCTTTAGGAAGGTCAATAACAGCATATTTACCTTTCATGCTCACAAACATTTTTTTATGATTTGCAGAGATTACGAATGAGCTGATATTACCAAGTTCAGTTTCTTTTTGTTTTTTAAGATTAAACAATACTAACTTTGCTTGTTTGTCTCCTGATTTAAAAACATTGAAGTAAATACTATTGTCAATTGCATTTAAATTCCAGTAATTAGCAGCATCAAGTGGAAGTTTTATTATTCTATTAATAATTCCATCGAATTCAATATTAACTGCCAACTCATCAGCTTCTTCAGAAGTATCATCCTTGTTTTCTTTTTTGTCTTTTTTATCAGATGCATCGTCATCTGCAATTGTAACTTCATCATTTTCAGGTTCAAAAGGAGATGGTGTGCTTTTCTCAAGTGTTATAAAGTAAATTCCGCTCATATCTCGATATGCATGATTCCACTCAGTGTTACTGTAAATGGGGTTAAAATCGCGTGCTGAAGTAAAAAATAAATATTTACCATTTGAATCAAATGTAGGAGACCCTGAGTTATACCAGCCATCAGTTACGGGTTTTGATTTTCCAGATTTGAGATTGTAAATGTAAATACGATTTACTGTTGATGATTGAGGAAGTGTGTAGGCTACCCATTTACTATCAGGAGCCCATGAATAATCACGTATTTCCCATGATTGGGATTCGCCGATTTTAGTG
Organism: Bacteroidota bacterium; assembly: GCA_045267845.1. Lineage (GTDB taxonomy): Bacteria > Bacteroidota > Bacteroidia > Bacteroidales > F082. The sequence goes on from JASFZK010000011.1 coordinate 65,571, forward strand.
ATGTTTTTAGTTTCGATATTTAAGGAATTGAGCCAACCCATTTTATCTCCCCAAAGTAAATTTTTGCCATCGGGTGACCAAATTGGATTGTATTTATATGTATCAGAATTAAATGTAAGCTGTATAGCCTCTTCCATTCCATTTTGATTTTGGATATAAATTTCATCCTCACCAGTTCGGTCACTAATAAATGAAATATATTTACCTTTTGGCGACCATTCAACATTACGATCGTGTACACCTGAAGATTGAGTTAGATTACGTGTTATACCTTTTTTTGCAGGAATTGTATACACATCACCACGAGCGCCAAATACAACGCGTTTTCCATCTGGCGAAACTGCCCATGAATTTATGAGTTTCGAAGCATCTTTAAGCTCATTTCTACCAGTTGTGAAATCGTTGTTAATATTAACTGTAACCTTAGTGACTTTTTTATCGGCAAAATTATAGTTGTAAATGTATCCTCCATTTTCAAAAATAATTGACTCATTTCCCAGCGATGGAAACTTAATGTCAAAATTAGTGTAATTGGTTATTTTAGTTGTGGTTTTGTTGTTCAGGTCGTATGCGAAAAGGTTCATTGTCCTATCTCGATCACTTAGGAAATATATAATATCTCCGTGCCACATTGGGAAAATATTTTGATTGTCATTTTTGGTGATATTTATGGTTTCTTTTGTTTTAAAGTCGTAAACCCAAACATTATCTGCCATTCCACCTTTGTAGTATTTCCATGTTCTAAACTCACGAAAAACTCTGTTATATGCCATTTTGTTTCCGTCATCAGAAAACGAACACCAGCCACCTGTTGGTAAAGGAAGCTCTTCTGAAAGTCCTCCTTCACTACTTACCTGAAATAGTTGACCTTTAAATGAGTTAAATGTTTGTTTACGCGAACGGTATACAATTTCATTATTATTTCGCCAAGCCATAACTATATTGTTTGGTCCCATTCTATCCGATACATCGTCGCGGTTAAGAGTAGCTGTATGGGTTAGCCTTGTGGGAACTCCACCAACTGAGGGGACTGAAAATACCTCAGTATTTCCGTCATACTGCCCTGTAAATGCAATGTTTTTTCCATCGGGAGAGAAATGCGCAAACATCTCATAACCATTAACATCGCTGGTTATTTTGCGAGCAGTACCACCTGATAATGGTACCTGATATAAGTCGCCAGCATAGGTAAATACTACATTTTGACCATGAACAGCTGGAAATCTAAGTAATCTGGCATCTTCTTGAGCTACCAGGCTAATGCTGAATAATAGCACTAAAACAGTGAGTAATTTTTTCATTTCAATACGTGTGATTTGTTAAAAAAAAGATTTAGCATCCAATATTGTGCCCGGTTTTGTAACAGTCATATATTCAGTGTTATATAATTATTTGGATTTGACTATTATCGATTACTTGTTCGGTTTCAAACATATATATGTACGATATCGGGCATTGTAATAATAGAGAATGATATTAAATATTAACAACTCTAATTATATCTCCAATATAAATAATTTTGGCTTTTACTGATTTATATCCTAGATATTCAAAAGCAAGTTTGTATTTTATCACTTGGTCATGATCGTCCTGTTTTTCATCTCCGGTTTTATAGTCTATTATGGTAAGTGTTTGGTTGTCAATCGTAACCCTGTCAGGTCTAATCAGTTCGCCATTACTTAGCATAATCTCGGTTTCATTTTTTATTATTAAGCCAGCTTTATAGTAAGGTTGTAGTTTAGGGTGAGTCACAATATTATTAATGATACTTTCAATTATTTTTATATCACTGGTATTGAGTATTCCGGATGAAGTTAAAGAAGTTATTACAATGGGAATATCAGTGTCATATCTGATTTCTGAGAGAATCATATGTATTAGTTTTCCATATGATTGTGATGAAATAGATTCTAGAGCTCTATTATTAATATCATCTGTAGATGCTATGGAAATAAGTTCTTGCCAATGTGATGAAATAAAGGTACTGAGCTTAATTGGATTTTCATCAACCTGCTTGTCTTCTGACGCTTTGGGAGTTAGTTCTCCAAAATTATAGTGTAATTTGTTTTCATCCCAAACACCTTTACTTTTCAGAAAATTAACTAGATAGTTTGTGAATTTGTCTTTTGGATTATTATTTTTAATCTGACCAATTGTATATAGAGCTTTAACTGGCCTTGTAAATGCAACATAAATTAGATTTAAGAAATCAAGCTCAGTTTTTGCAACTTCTTCTTCATATATCTGCAGTCTGTTTATGTGTTCAATCTTTCGAGAGAGTGGGAAAAGTCCTACTTTTAGCTCTTTAAAACCCTTTAAATTAATATTTTCCCAATACTCAGTTTTGGTATTTTGTTGCTTTAGCATGGCAGCATCTACAATAACAGCCGGAAAATCTAATCCCTTAGCTTTATGAATTGTCATTATTTGAATGGCATCAATATCCTCGGGCATTGTTATAAAGGTTTTATCTTTTTTCTTTTCCCATAAATCGATAAATAAATCAAGAGGTAGGTTAGTGTCGAATATATAGTCTAGTAAATATTGAAGAAAAATATCAGAATATTGCTCATTAAGGACTTCTCTAATTACAAATTCTGCTGTTTCATAAGTTGATAAAGCGATAAGGTCATTATAATTTGCGTCTATTTTGAAAAAATTAAAAACGCTTATTATTCCTTCTGCTTTACTTTTTCTAATTGCTCTAAATACATCATCAAATGAGTTTTTATTTGAGCTTAATTTCAAATAGATATTCATAAATTCGGCCATGGCCAATTCATTATCTGGGTAAACCAATAACTTAAAGAAGGCAATAATTAATCTAACATTTGCTGAATTATTGAGCAAGAGAGATTCTGACGAAACCACATTGTATTTTTGATCAAGAAGAAAACTAGCAATGCCTGCTGCATTATTTTTTGTACGACATAATATGCAAATATCCTTTTCTTTAAATTTGTTTTCTTTTAGTTGTTCAATAAAACCCTGTATTTGAATCAGCTTTTCTTCTTCATACAATTCGGCATCATTTTCATGTATAAAGTTCAGTGAAACCTGACCTCCATTTTTACTATTGTCAGGAATAACCTGTTTGTGATTTTCATAAATTAATTTAGTTCTGGCAGAAAGATTCTCTGTAATTGTTTCAAAGAAACTATTGTTGAAATTTATAATTTCCGGAAAAGATCTCCAATTAGTGGAAAGTATCACTTCTTCGTATTCTCGATGTAACATTCTTTGTCGTAACAGCGACAACTGAGAACCATCGTTTTCGTATAAGTTTGGAAGGTTAGCAAATAGCTCAACTTCACCACTTCTGAATCGATAAATTGCTTGTTTGGCATCACCTACCAGCATATTGATATTTCCATATGAAAGCGATTCCTCAATAAGGGGAAGTAAATTATACCATTGAAGTATGGATGTATCTTGAAATTCATCTATTAAAAAATACTGATACTTTCGGCCAAGGCGTTCATAAATGAAAGGGACAGGTTGATTGGCAATTTCAGAGCTAATTTTTTTGTTGAATTCTGATATATGAACCTTCCCCGTTTGGTCGGTAAACTCAATAAAAAGATTCCTTATTTCATGAACGAGAGCAAGTGAGTATATTTTGCTGTGTAGCAGTCTGAAATAAAAATAGCTAACCAACGCATCTTGCATGGTGTGATAATTACTGGTTAGTTCGGGAATAATATTGCTAATTGATTGTTGTTTTCCAGAGGTAGTTTTTGAACCAAACCACTTGTCTTCTTCAATTGTTTTTAGGATGTTTTTTCCTGGAAATAGTTTTTCATCAGCTACGCGAAACTCCTTCAACTTTATGAAGTAGCCCAGTATTCCATTTTTTCCTCCATAAAAATCACTGATTTCAATATCATTGTTATGGCATAGGTCGATACATTTTGTGGCGGTTTGTTTTATTATTGATTTTTCGGATTTAATTTTTGCATTAATTCGTATTATAATTTCACCAAGTTCGCTAATATTTAGTTCATCTAATTTACTTATATGTTTAAACCCATCTTCATTCATATGGTGTTTAATAAATTCGACGAATTTTGTTGTGGGATCGTAACTGTTTTCCTCATCAGCTTCTGCTAACACAAAGTTAATCAGAACTTTGGTAAGTTTTTTATCACTCCCCACTTTATCATACAGGTTCTGAATTATATGGGGGATTATTTCATCATTGTCAATTACAACTTCAAAATTTTGTGGTAATTGGACATCGGTTGCAAATGTTCGTATTATGCGATGAATAAATGAATCGATGGTGCTTATGGCAAACTCATCGTAATTGTGAAGTATGAGTGAGAGTAGTTTTTGAGCTTGGTTACCAAGCTTAATTCTATCAAAACCTAATGTAACTATTAGCCCCGTTAGTTTTGCAGAGGGTTGTTGATTAGCATCAGATAATTCTTGTAATGTGGTAATAACCCGCTGCTTCATTTCGTTTGCAGCTTTGTTCGTAAAAGTAATGGCAAGTATGTTCCGGAATGAACCAGGGTTAACTAATGCTATTTTAAGATACTCACTTACAAGAGTAGTTGTTTTACCTGAACCTGCTGAAGATTTATATACAATTAGGGGCATTGATTAGTTTGTTACATTTTTATATGGTCGTATCGTTATCATATTAGTAAAGAATTATTCTTCGCGCAACCATCTGTTTGTCAGATGTTATTTTCAATAAATATATCCCATTTTTGAGTCCGAATTCGCGTAAACTTATTTTAGAATCCCAAACTCCATTACTGAGTTTTACTAATTTCTTGTCAGCTAATTTAACACCACCATAAGTATACATTTCAATAATAATATCTGATGCTGAAGGCAAATCAAAACTAATATTTATTACATCTGTTGTTGGGTTGGGAAATACACTTATGTTTTTACCTATAAAATCAATTGGACTATTAATTGCTGATGGAGATCTCAACGAATCGATATAGGTTACAAATGCACCACCTAAACTTGATGAAATATGTAATAGAGGGATTTTTTGACCGATACCTATCCAACTATAATCAGTATACTCCCTATGCAATGGGATTCCAAACCCCAGTGAATCAATATAAAGGGTGTCAAACTGAACTATTTCCGATTTAAGTCTGAGTACATCAAAAGTACCATAAGGAGTAGTTAGAGTACCCCACCCATCAACTGCATTCGACCGACTTATTTCCTTGCCAATATACCCAATATTAGGCATGCCTATGGAGTATTCAGCATATGAACTACCGGTATCTCCATATTCCATTGGAAACGTATAAAGTACATCAGGCGTGCTGTATCTTAATGGTATGGGGATTCCAGAAATCGTATACCCAACACCAATGTTATTGTAGCTGTTGTTTGATTTTTGAAGAAATGAGTATTGTTTAGTTATGGGAAAATTAGGAATAGGCATAGTATTATTATCTTTTTTTACCAAATTTGATGCGCCTAAGAAAAAAAATTGATAAATAGGAGAAACATCAAAAAAACCAATAAAAGTATCCGAAGTTTGGCTAATTACCGTTAGTTGTGAGAAATCCCAAGTGAAGTTTTCTCCAGTTTCCTGATAGTTAATAAAGTCGAGGTTTAACCCTGTACTAGTATGTATTATATCGCCAGGCGAAGCCATATCATTACTGCTTATGCTTATTTGTGCATTAATTTGTAGTGTTGAAATAAGTATTATCAGAATTAGAACCGGCTTACTGATCAGATGTTTCATCCTCACCCTTCTTAATTTCTTTAGTTGTTTCATTGTTACTATTGTTTTCTTTCTTTTTATCTTTTTTTCTTGATTGAAATAATTCGGATAATTTGTTAAAATTTCTTACAAATGCGATACCCACACCTTGAGTATAAGGTGATTGCTGATCATAATTGCTATAATTATACCAAGAGCTAACATTGGAATGATTAAACACTTTTAGGATCCATTGCCCATCTGGAGTTAATTTATACCTTATATCCACATCTCCAACCAAATTACTTGCACTCTGTTCACTTCGATCGTATGTCATTCCAAAGTTACCATCAATGGAAAGTCTGTCATCAAATAATTGTGTTGATAATGCTACTTCAAATTCTTGTGCCGATACATCATCACCTGGTTTATAATTTAATCCAACATCTACATTATCGCTTATCTGCGAAAGCATACCACTCAACTGGTTTGCAATTACATTGTAGTAGGAGCTTTGTAAGCTTACGTTGGCAGCATTGTTGAAACTAAAAGTGCCTAATACCAAAAGTGATATCATTTGCTGGTTCATCATTGCTGTATTAGTAGTGTCGAGCTCAGAAAAAACTAATCTTTGTAGATCAGGATCCAACTCCGGCATTCTAATTTCAAATTTAATAGTTGGGTTGAGAAGTTCATTTGTAAGTACCACATAACACTCAACTGTTACTTTATTTTTATATGATGCTGTTGTATCGATGGCAATGCCAAGGCTCATTAAATTTGTTTTAACTTTATACAACCCCTTAATATCTACCCTAGCTGAGTATGGGCTGCCAGTCCATGATATGCGCCCACCTCTTACAAGTGTAAATCGTTTGCTTACCAAATTTCCTATTTTGAAATGAAATAATCCACTCTCAACAACATAATCACCAATGAGTGAGAACTTTCCGTTGGAGTTGACATCAATTGAGAGATTTGAGTTGCCGCGTGCTTCAATTGTACCCATATCTTCTGGTAATGAGATTGATACCTTAGCGTCAGGCGTAACAGCCATGTTAACATCCATGTTGAAATCAAGAGCAGATGTTGTATTAATTTCATCTTCTAATTCAATGGCTTTAAGGTTTGCAAGGCTATCAATTGCTGGTTTTGTGAAAATTATATAATCCTTGTCGGATATCTCAACAGAATAATTAAGGGGTAGTGTAACCGAAGTTCCTTTTTTAGTTTTTATATTTATGCTAAGGTCTATATCTTTAGGACTACCAAATATTTTTATTTCGCCTGATGCAATAGCCGATCCATAATAAAGGTCATTCATGGTTTCGGTAGTATTAAAAAACAGTAATCCGGGAGTAGAAATAACAATATCAAATTTTGGTTTAGAGAAATAAGTATGAGTTAAATTTCCATTTATATCCGCCTCGTTGCCAAGGGTATCGTAAATAACGAGATTGTCAAAGTTTATACCATTTTTAATAAATTCAATGGAGTTTGTAAAAGAGTACTTTGTGTTTAAATAAACAACTCTCATGGTAGTGCGTTGCATATCTGCCGACCCTGTGACTATTGGTTGCTTGGCACTTCCCCTAATCTCAAGCTTTCCTGAAGTTGTTCCTTCAAGATCTTTAATAAATGAACTTACAAATGGTTCAATAATTTTAAGTTTAATTCGATTAAAACTTACATCAATATCTAAATTATCTTCCTTTTTAAAAGGGTAATAATAACCATCTGCTAAAAAAACTTCGCCACTGCCAATATTTCCTTTACGGATAATTTGCGATTTTATAAATACAGAATTATTAGTATTATCCCACGTGTTTAACAGGTGTGCATCACCTAAGTACTCATTATTTAGGGATAAATCTTTAATGCTAATATCAGAAACCAATGTGGGATTATCTTTTATCAGTGAAAAATTGAGGGTGCCGTTAATACTACCATCCAAATCAATATTCATGGGGTGTGTAAGTAAATCAAAAGTAGATAAATCCCAATTTGTAAAACTTGCAACAAGTGAGTCGTTGTCATGCTTTGGTATTGTACCGATGAGTTTAAACTCAGATTGTCCGGCATTTATAAATAAATTTTGAAAAAATACCCTATCATCACTCATTACCACAAGGTTGTTGGAGTCGATACTCCAATCAATATCATTTATAAATACATTTGCTTTACCAATACTAAATTTTGTTGAGTCAATGGTATGCGAAAGGTAGCCCTCAATTATTCCTGAGTTTTTGAGAGCTGTTAGCCGATTATTCCAATTAATACCATAAATTAGTGAGTCGTTGTGGAAGTTCGCAGAAAGGCTAAAATCATCTAATCCAAATACAACTGTATCACCAGGTGTACTATCTTTAAGTATAATATCATTTATGGCAAACTCACAAATTAGCGAATCGCTTATGCTAACCACGCTTAATGAGCAACTATCAAGTCTTGCATCTTTAAACTTTATACTATTTAAAAATAAATCAAGCTGAATATTATTGTTAGTGAAATTAAATTTTGATTTAAGATTTGTATTTTTTGATAGTTTTATATTTGAAAGAAACTGCTCACTTAATATCTTAGGTTTAAGTATGTTTACATCAATATTTGCATATTTGTTATTAAATATACCTGTGGTGTCGCCAGAGGGAAGTATATTAAAGTAATCATTAATTACATCAAATACACTTTGTGTAAGTGTCGATATATCGTATTCGCCTACAATGCTTGCATTTGCCATATCAGATTTTAAAATAAGACTTGAAACTCCAATTGAATCTCTGCTTTTTAACAAATTAAGGCTATCGATTATGTAAGCATCTTCGTCGAAAACCAAATTGCATTGAGTTAATAGTATATTGGCATTCAGTGTATTTATATCAGTTCCTGTAACTTCGGCATTGAGGTTTGATGATAAATTAATTTTTTGCTCATGCCACAGGTTTAGCTTGTCAAGATTTGCACTAACAATATTTGATTTCAGGGTAAATACTGGTTTGGATTTTAGGTCTGCAGTGACATATGCACTCATCATTAAGTTTTTATCTCCAATTCGTAAATTTCCCAATACTGAGTCGTTTTGGTACTTAGCATCAATACTCATCCTACTGTATTGATAACCCAATAAATCAACATTGGTAAGTGTTCCGGATAGTTCGTAATTTATGTTTTTGGTGGAATTACCTTCACCTGAAAGTTTAAGGTTAAAGCTAATATTCCCAAGTGCACTAGTTTGTTTCAAGTATGAACCAATATTAAATGAATTGCTTTTAACCGAAACATTAAAATCAGTTTGGTTATCAGATGTTTGATTAAATTTAACAATGGAGTTAATTTTACCATAACTTAACGATAATTCCAGTTTACTTGTGAAATCCTTAAAGTAGCCATTAAAATTACCCTTTGCAGTTATTTGTTCGTTAAACGGAATAATCTCAGAAAAATCAAAATGTTTTTCTTCAATTGGAAGATAAAAGTTATTTATATCTTTTGTATTTGTTGTGATGTATAATTTATTAGCCGTAATATCAGTCTTGTAAAAATCAGGAAGCCCGGTAAATCGTAAATCTCCTGATAATCGGGTGTTATCACCGAATTTAACCATTAGGTTTTGACCAATTAAATCACTCACAGTACCACTTAACTTACCTGTAATTCCAATAATATTTGGCATTTCAAAAAGTGTTTCAGCAAAGTATCCAATATCAGCCATATCGATGGTTGTAGGTCTAATATTCGCAATCATATTAACAGAGTCGATATAATAGCTAAAGGTTGAATAACTTGAATATTCTAATCCAAAATCAGCATCTATTGTCGAGTTGTTAAAGTTAAGTATGGTGTTGTTGGTATAAATTCCTTTCGAACTTATAACAATATCTGTGCTCATTTTACGGATAATTATACCACATTGTTCATGTGCACTTATACTGTTTGCTTTAAAATTTAACGAATCGTTGATTAAGTAAAAGTCACTTACATCAATGTTAATACTATCAATAATAATATTTGCATAATCCATCGAATTCTTAGCGTGATCATAACTTTTATTTTGATTAAATAAATTGAATTGCGAGTTATTTATTTTAACCGTACTAGAATAAAGTTTGAAAACATTTCTTGAATTGCTATCAGGTGTGATTAATCTAGCTAGTAACAACGAAAGGTTATTGATGGTGTCACCTTTGTAAGTGCCCATGTTAAATATCACGGTATCAAGTATTACAGAAGAAAAATTGATATTTAATAAGCTTAGTTCACCAAAATTTGGTTTAGCATTAAGTTTGCCAATCCCAATTAATGTGTTTTGATGATGGTCCTCCACATTAAAGCCAACAATCTCAATGCCAGAAAAAAAACTGATTCTGATTGTGCTGATATTTACTTTCTGACCAATACTTTTTGAAAGGGCACTAGTGGCAATTTTTGCAGTTATTGTTTGTACTGCAGGGCTTTGAAACAGAAGTGTAATTGCCACAGGAATTGTGATAACCACAATCATAATATATAACACTACGTATGCTACTTTTTTTTTAATATTTTTGTGGTCAGATTTATTTTTCAAATGACATATATATTAGGCATCGAATCATCGTGTGATGACACATCTGCTGCGGTATTAAAAAATACTAAAGTGTTATCAAATATTATTGCAAATCAAAGTGTTCATAGCTCCTTTGGTGGCGTAGTTCCTGAGTTAGCTTCAAGGGCTCATCAGCAAAATATCATACCTGTAGTTGACGTTGCCCTAAAAGAGGCAAATATACAGAAAAATCAATTGAGTGCCATTGCTTTTACTCGGGGTCCGGGCTTACTTGGCTCGTTGTTGGTAGGTACCTCTTTTACAAAATCATTTGCCATGGCACTTGATATTCCCATTGTGGAGGTTGACCATTTAAAGGCACATATTCTTTCACATTTTTTAGATGATAGTGGTAGCACATCTCCTTCATTTCCATTTTTATGTCTTACAGTTTCAGGAGGCCATACACAAATTGTTAAAGTTAATAGTACTTCAGATATGATTGTTATTGGCTCGACAATTGATGATGCTGCTGGTGAAGCTTTCGACAAAGCTGCAAAAATTATGAGTTTGCCATATCCTGGTGGACCAGAAATTGATAAGCTTGCAAAGGTTGGTAATGCTTCTGCATTTGAATTTTCCAAACCAAGAATAGCTGATTTGAACTATAGTTTTAGCGGACTTAAAACATCATTCTTGTATTTTTTGCGTGATCGATTAAAAGAAGATGATGATTTTATTGAAAAAAACAAGGCTGATTTGGCAGCTTCAATTCAATCTACTATCATTGAAATATTATTGGATAAATTAAAGAAAGCCGTAAGTGAAACCGGTATTAAAGAAGTAGCGATAGCTGGTGGTGTTTCAGCTAACTCAGGGTTACGTTTAGGTATTCAGCAGCTTGCAGATAAGGAGGGCTGGATTGTGCATGTTCCTGGTATAAGGTACACAACCGATAATGCAGCTATGATTGCAATTGCAGGTTATTTTAAGTATTTAGATAAGGATTTTTCGTCGCAGGATATAACACCATATGCGCGAAGCAAATTTTAAATTATGGGAAAAATAGCAGTATTTCCAGGGTCGTTTGATCCTGTTACTTTAGGGCATGTTTCGGTAATTAAAAGAGCTGTTGGCCTTTTTGATAAAATTATAATAGGTATTGGAATTAATTCTGAAAAGAAAAGTATGTATTCGTTGGAACAACGGATTGACTGGCTTAATAAAGTATTTGAATCAGAACCTAAAATTGTAATTGAATCATACAAAGGACTTACAGTTGATTATTGTAGAAAAAAAAATGCACAATATATCTTGAGGGGATTGCGTACAGCAGCTGATTTTGAATTTGAAAGAGGAATTGGTCAAGTAAATAGTATGTTGGATAATAATATTGAAACAATATTTTTGCTTACCGAAGCAAAATATACACCAATTTCATCTTCAATTGTTAGGGATGTAATTCGAAATGGGGGTGATGCCAGTGGTATGGTTCCTATTGAAGTTCTGAAATAATTGATTCCCCTCAATTTTGAAATTAGTCTTAGTGTAATTTATTATACCTCATTGAAAATAAATTCATAGTTATTGTGTTAGTAATAAAAACAAAAAATCATGAATAAAAGGATTGTATTATTTTGGTTTATTCTAATTTCACTAAATGTAGCATCTCAAAACGTAGTGGTAACAGGAGTAGCACTTGGTCAGCAAGATAAACTTGTACGTGTTATTGTTTATTCAGATCAATTTTCAAACTTGGAGCACACGATTGCTCAAACAAGAACCAATCAGCTGGGAGAATTTACAATGAAATTTTGGGTTGATGAAACGCAATTTGCATTTTTAGCATTTGAATTGGAAAAAGGAGAATTTTATTTATCGCCAGGAGCAACATACAACTTCAAAATACATACCGATACATCTAGCGTTGGGTCAATTTTCGACAGACTTCCCCTTAGTTTTACTTTGGAGGCTGATGATAATGGTGTTCAAAATGCGATTGGTGATTTTAATGCTACTTACAATGATTTTATTTATAACAATGTAGCTAGTATTTATAAAAGTCGGGATAAATCGGTGGTAGCGAAATTTGTAGCTGATATGCAGCAAAAATATTCCAATAATACTTCAAAATATGTAAGCAATTATGTCGATTATTCTATAGCAGCATTGTTGTGGCTTAGTAGAAAAGAGAGTAATAGTAAAGTACTTGAAAACTATATTATTAATAAGCCTGTACTTTATAATAATATTCAATATACCGATTTTTTTAAAGAGTTTTTCAAGAGCTATTTTAATACAGAAAAGCCATACACTTATAGCGAACTTACAATGGCCATAAATAGTAATGAAGGTGATGCTTTAAGTAAATTGTTGTTAAAGGATACACTTATTGTTTCTGATAGCAGGGTGCTGGAAATTGTTGAGATGTTAATCTTAGATAGAAACTATCATAATCGCGATGTTAATAAAAGAATGGTTATGGCTAAGTTTAATAGAATTACAGAGCAATCTAAATTTATTGAAAATAAAAAGATTGCCAATAATTTCATGGATGAATTAATAGTAATGCAAAATGGTAGCCCAGCACCGGTTTTCAGATTGGTAAATTCAGATATGGATTCGGTGTCATTAGATAGTTTTAAAGGAAAGTATGTGTTACTTAGCTTTGTAAAAGAAGATTGTAATATCTGTAACTTTCAGATGCAACTAATCAGTGATATTAAAAAAGATCTTGATAATAAGTTTGAAATTATTACAGTTGTTGCAGGTAACTCAACCCATAAAGTTGCAGATTTTGCAAATGAAAGAGGCTATAATTGGCCAATATTAAAGTCAGGTGATAACATACTTCTTTTCGAAGATTATAATGTAGTGGCCTATCCCACATACATATTTGTTAATCCGGATGGCACCATTGCATACGC
>JASFZK010000012.1:0-7253 GCA_045267845.1 Bacteroidota bacterium
CTTTGCCAAGCGTAATGGTACCAGGCGCACTTACTAATTTTAACTTATAGGTTTCAAGTATTTGCATTAACTGGATTTGTTCGGGTAAATAATTAATGTTCTCTTTACGAAGCCACGAAATAGGTACGCTCCCCTTTGAAACGGCAACTAATTCGTTGTATTTATATGCTGATGCTACAATTTTTATTAATTCACCTTCTTTCCAATAGTTTCCGTAAACAACTAACTGATCTGTTTTACCATTGCTATGCTTCACATCATAGTTACCTGTTTTTACAAGTGCCGATTTAAACTCTTGGTTCCACCTAGTTGAAAATTCACTAACAAGTCCGGTATTTTCATAAGTAAAATCAGCCATATTTACTACTCCAGCAATTTCTCCCAATTGCAGAAACAAACCATATGCTACAAAATAAGCAGATTCACTTAGATTTAGTTCGTTTGGTTTTTGTAATGAGTTTATTTCATTAATTAGATCGAGCTTCAGGCTATTTATCTCATCCATATTAATATCGGCATACATTTTCCTGTTTAGAGCAATTAGTAGGGTTCGGGCTTCATCAATTTTTAACAAATAGGGCATAGCTTCATAGAAACTTTTCAATGCATTTTCCTTATCTCCCTTTTTAACATAACGTTTACCTTCAACTAGTTTCTGCTCAATATCTTCTTGAGCCGATTTAATGATATTTCGATAAAAGAATGTGAGATCTTTTTTGTTGACAAAGGCAATTGCATACACTTCTTTTTTCTTTCTATCATAGTAACTTTTAGTTGTTAGTCCGTTTATATTAGCCTTTGAAAACGAAATACTCTTCGACAGAAACTCTTCATCTGATTTTCCATTTTTATTACTAATACTAAGGCTGTTATTTGTTTCTATTTCAACTTGAATACTTTGTACTAACTTATCTTTAGCAAGTGACTCATATACAGACTTTAATTCCCCTGCATCTTTGTCATTGGTATTTATACCCGAAATAAATCCAACAAGGAATTCATTTTCGGGATACATATTTTGACGTTTGTAGTAATCGGTCCATGATGGTTTTTGTGCCAATAAAACGAATGAAAAACTCATCATTAGAACTACGCTAATAAACTTTTTATACAGCATCATACTTTCAATTTATAATTAAAGCCATTAAATCATTTTACAGCGGATTTATGAACGAATCCAGTTTTGGTTCCTCTAAGTTGGATTTTATAGAAATTACCATCCTTTTTAATCACCTTAAATTCAAGCCCCCCAGGGACTTTAGCCACAACCTTCGATTTTTCATCAGGAAATTCATAAACGCTGGTTCTATCAGCACTACTTCCCTTTATTTGTACTCTATCAGCTAAAGCGTTATCAATACCATCTCCAGTAAATGTATATGATTCAACCGGACGGCCAATGTCATCCAAATATTCATTTACCCTCATTCCTGCCTTTGCTCTTTTAACAGCTTTGCTATAATCACTATTAGAATAATCAAGATCATAAGCAATTGTATAATACTCAAGTGCATCAGTATTTGAGCCTACCATTTCATATATTATACCAAGATTATACGCTGCTTTGGGATTATATGAATCAGCCTCAAACATAGCATACGCTATGGGGAAAGCCCTGTCTAAATCTCCATTTTCAATAAAATTCATGGCTTCTTTACTTTTTTGCTTAAACTCCTTAAGCTTAACTTTTTCAAATTTATATTTAATGTGCTGATAACCTGGAGCAAAATAATTAGTGAATTTTCTAGCAAGATTTTTCATTGCAGTTTCGGCCATTACGTCCATAGATGGAATTGATGATCTAGCATCAGTACACTTTTTCATGTACACAATTGCCTCGGCTGATTTAGTACCCACAACCTGGGCAGTTTCAACACTCACCATTTTCATAGTTCCTTTGGCTGTAACAGTACGCTTTAGGCATGGGTAATCAGATCCTGACCTTTCATCAGTACCACTATAACTAACATTCCCCATTATGATTACATCAAGCCCAAGAAGTCGCCCAACTTCTGCAGCCGACCCTTCATCCAAAGCACCACTTAGTGATAATCTTTGTTCTCGTAGTACTTTCTGGAGCTGTTCGCGCTCAATAACCTGATAAAAGTCCGTTTTAACACCTTTAACAAATGTTTGACCATCTTTACCTTTTTGTAATCCCCAATATTTACTTGTTTTATTGTAAATACCACGATATTGGTTTAACAAATCAGCAACTACAAAATCAGTAATTATTTTGTTTAGACGCCTATTATTAGTACAATCAAACTCAAGCACACCTATCTTTTTTATATTATAAAATGGTTTTTCGGGTGCGCTCAAAATAAAACATTCAACATCTTGTGCTTTGATATTTAAGTTAAATACAAAAAGAAAACTTAGAAAAATAGTAAAGATTCTCATACTTATTAGCTTTAGGTTAGTAGTGTAACTTTTGTTTTTTTATTATTGTTCAATTTTTTAATCTGCTTGTAAACAGATGAACTAACTTTATTATCAACTTTTATCAATTGCAATTCTGCTTCTTCAAAATTACCAAGTTCACGATACATTTCTGCAAGCAGTAGTTGCTCCGCATCACAACTTGGATTATAGATATTAATTAGTTTTTCCAGATTGTTTCTGAAAATTAAATCATTGTTATCTTTATCAGTTTCTATTGTGAAAGCAGACTTAGTATTGCCTATGACCCCCTTAATATTACTCCTTATCTTGTCATAAACATTGGTGTCAACTTTATTTCTTTTACTATTATTGAGCAATTGCCATATGTTAATACGTATATAAATTTCCCTTTGAAGGCTATCTGCAAACCCTTCTTCTAACAAATTATTATAGTAACCCACTAGCTTATTTGAGAAATCAGAATCAAATGCAAAAGGTAAATCATAAATATCATGGGCTTGGGGAAGCTCATCATAACTATCGCCACTATCATCAACAAAAACATCCTCTCGCCAAATTGGTTTATAGCAATCGTGGCATACTAATATTTTCTGATTAAGTAATGTAGGCGGATTATTCTCAACCAATCCGTCAGAATAAACAACTGAACTATGCACAGTAAAAGGTGTAAGTTCAAGTGTGTACATTTTTAACTTACAACTGGCACATTGGATAATACGTGAACGAAAGGTTGTCATTTTTTGAGAAATATGCGTAAAAATACAAATTTTACTGTTAATTTTGTAACAATACGAAAAAAATTCATATATTTGGTGTGAAATTTTAACAATAACTAATTAATCTTTTTAAAAAACTCATAATATGAAAAAATTAACAACAATGTTATTAGTGGTATTGTCAATTTTGATTGCTATTCCCGTTATTGCTCAAAGCACTAAAGAAATTAAAAAAGACATCCATAAAAAAGCAATGAAAGAAGCTCGAAAAGAGGCAAAAAAATTAAAAAAAGATGGATTCAAAGTTGCTCCCGGGCAATTACCCATGGAAAAACAAATTGAATCAACTTGGATTAAACGTTACGAAACTGATAACAATGGCAATAAGGAGTGGTTTATAGCCGATGCTCGTGCGGTTGGCGAAACACACTCAGCTGCAAAATTACAAGCGAACGAAGTGGCAAAGGTTAATTTGGCTGGTCAAATCGGTAGCGAGATTGCTGGTATTATTGAAACAACCATCGCAAATGCACAACTAAATGCCGAAGAAGCTGCATCAGTTACTGAAACAGTAGCAACTTTCAAATCAATTGTTGGATCTAAAATTGGTAGAACATCAACATTTTTTGAAGCCAATAAAGCAATTGGGAAAAATATGGAGGTATACATAACAATTGGCTATAGTTATAGCGATGCTGTTAATATGGCTAAAGATGTTATAAGAAATGAGTTAAAAGGAAAAGCTGCATTACAGTCGGCCCAAATTGATAAAATTCTTGACTTCTAGGAAAATTCCAAGTCTTTTAAATCAGAAATTGAATGTTTCAAATTTTGTGAATTCATTAACTATTCACATAAAACGACGATGAGTATATTTCTGTAAACAATTAGGCCATGATATTAGCTGCTCTTATATTTTATGTGTAAAATGTTAAAAATCATAACATTTGTAAGAGGCGGAATTGTTCACTATTACCTGATATTATATAATAATTGTAAAGCAACATATTTTTAACTTACTACTTTTATAACCTACAAAGATTATGCAAAAGTTAAAACAGCACATTGTGACTATAACAATTCTGATTTTGATAAGTTCACCCGTATTTTCACAAACGTTTCAGGATTTTAAAAAGCAGATAAGAAAAGAATACGATACTTTTGAAAAAGAAACTCAGCAAAAGTTTGATACTTTTGTTACTAAAATCGACAAGGAATTTTCAGCCTATTTAAGTGATAGTTTTGGAGAGTATGATATTGGTCATGAAAAATTTGAGCCATCGGTACAAAAACCAAATGCAATTCCCACTGTTGAAGAAGTTGTAGTTTCGGGTAACTTAATAGATTTTGAAGTTACCAATCCCATCATTACTTATCAAGGTCCTGTTTATCCTGGAATCAAAAAAATGGAACTGGATAATTTTGAAGTTCAACGATTCGATATTGATTTTTTAGGTTGGCCACTTTATTTTGATATTGATAAAGCATTCTTAAATATAAAAGCTGGTAAACCTTCGGCAAATGAAATAAGCTCATTCTGGACAAAAATGAGCAATGTAAATTACAATCATTTTTTGTATCAAATATCAGAAGTTGCAAATACCCTAAATGTTAATCAGTGGGGTTATTATCAATTACTTAAACAATGTAGCCAACAAATATATCCAGGTGATAATAATATGCAAATATTATTTCAATGGGCCATGCTTAGCAGAAGCAGATATAAGGTAAAAGTTGGCTTTGACAGTAACCACATTTTCCTTTTAATTCCTTCGATTTACAATATGTATAATATTGATTTTGTGACTGTGGGAGGCATCAATTACTATGTTATGGATGGGAAGGGGAAACAACTTCAAACATATGAAAAAGATTTTCCTGAATCCGATATCCTTATGGATGTGAGCATTAAAAAGCCAATGTACACTCATGAAATTAAAAAAAGCAAAGACTTTCATTTTACCCATGCTGGTGAAAAGATTACTGTAAATTTGGGATATGATGAGGAAATGATTAGATTTTATAATACAATACCCTTGTCGGATATTTCGATCTATTTTAATTCAGTTGTGAGTAATAGAACAAAAGAATCTATTTTATCAGCTTTTAAACCAATCCTCAAAGGAAAGGATGAAGTTGAGTCAGCTAATATACTTTTGAGTTTTATGCAGCAAGCATTTGGATATAAAACAGACCAATATGCCTATGGTGTTGAAAAGTACTTTTTTGCTGATGAACTACTCCATTATCCATATTCTGATTGTGAAGACAGATCGGTACTATTTGCATATTTAATAAAAACAATTCTCAAAAAAGATGTTGTCGCCTTAGGGTTTCCGGGGCACATGGCCATTGCCATAAATTTTAACCAAGAGGTTGATGGAGCAAATTTTAGTTACAATAATAAAACTTATGTTGTGGCCGACCCAACGTATTACGGAGCTCCGGTGGGCATATTAGTTTCGGCAGTGTCAGGACTTAAAGCAGAAGTAATTCCGTTGGCGAATAATACAAATAAGGCCATAACCGCAGAGTTAATTTGGGATAAAATTACTGGATATGGTGGATTTAAATCTGACAAATTAAACGACCTTATTTTTGATGCTTCGGGTGATATTTATGTTTGCGGATACTTTGTTGAAAATGCCGATTTTGATGGTCATGTACTTCTGGGAAATGCCAATGAAAGAGATATTTTTATTGCCAAGTTTGATTCTGAATTAAATCTAAAGTGGGTAAGTTCGGCAACTGGCTCAGGTAATGATCTGGCATTCAGTCTGGCATTGGCATCAGATGGTAGCATCTATGTCTACGGAAGTGTAGAAAACGAATTATCATTTGCCGAAACAACAATTACTGCAAACAATGCACCTGATGTGTTTGTGGCAAAATATACCAAAAATGGCGAACTTGAATGGGTTCAAAAGGCCGGTATAGATAAACTTGATCATAGTTTAGATTTTATGTTTGCCGCAAAATTTAATCCGCAAGGTGAGAAAATAATGGCTAAATTGTACAGTCAGGCTGAAGATTTTAATAATTACGGTCTAGAAATAGATAACGAGGGTAATGCCTTGATAGTTGGCTCATTTTTTGCAACTGCGGGCATGAGTAGTAATGATTTTGTTAACTACAATATTGGCACCAACCTCGATGTGCCCGAAGTGCTTTATGAAACTGATATTAAATTAAAGGAAAACGAATATGAAGCCACAATTGCTGGACTATTTTCTGCACTTAATTTGCTAAAAGCAAATACGATTGAAATACAAGGCTCACAAATAAAAACAACATTTGATACGTATAATAATAAGTTTAGTTCATATGCATCTGGCATTTATGAGAATTTGGGAAATATGCACTTTTTGAAAAATGAAAAAGGTATAATTACAATTAAAACAATCAATGGCGACCCAATTATTCTCGACAAAATAAAAATTGGAAATGATGCCCGAATAAGAATTGTGAAATATAAAAGTGGAAATATTCTTGTTGAAGTAATATCGGGGATATATGTTGGAGGTGGAAATTATTGGTTAGACATGAACTCCATAAAACTATTTAGAGAAACCGGAGATCTACTTTTTGATTTTGACACAGACAATTCGGTTAAGAAACTAAATCTGAAAAAAGAGATTCTAAAACACTAAAGATGAAGGTTCAATTTGGTATTGTAAAAATTTTATTGCTTTGTACTATTCTGATTTTCAGCAACCATATTATATCTCAGGAAGAAGAAATTATTGAGGAAGAAATAGAAGCAACCATTAAAAACGTTAAGGAAGTTATTAGTATTAGTGATCTTGCTAAACTAATGAATGTGCCTGATAATGAAATAATAATCAGTGATTATAGAATTATTTCCACCAATGATGATTCAGATTTTTTAATTGATAAAATATTTTTCAGCCTCTATCAAATACACCCTCAGAGTGAATCGACGAAAAAGCTTTATTTCTACAATTGCGAATTTAATCTTGATGACGATGCTCCATTGGTTTTTACGGGTTGGAAATTAAGCAGATTAAATTTAATTGGTTGTGAGTTTTTAAGCCCAATTGGTTTTGAAAATTTCTTACACATAGGCAAACACCCATTCCTAATCGAAAACTGTATTTTTCGTGATGAAGT